>CADBYQ010000018.1 GCA_902798865.1 Pseudoselenomonas ruminantium
TAAAAGGACGGCACATAGATGCCATCAATAGTCAGCAGGCGTTCGAGGAAACCTCTGCGCCCGCCAGTGCGCCCTGCCTTCTTCCATTCGATAAAGGCCTTGGACACCTCGACAATCACTTCTTCACCTTCGCCGACGATAAAGAAGTCAAAGAAATCCGCAATCGGCTCTACGTTGTAAACGCAGGGGCCGCCGCCCACGATAAAGGGCATATCCTCACCGCGCTCTTTGCTCAAAAGGGGAATCCCGGCTAAATCCAACATATTGAGCACGTTGGAGTAAATCATCTCATACTGCAGGGAAAAGCCGAAGAAATCAAACTGCGAAAGCTCGTGCTTCGTTTCCAGCGAGAACAGCGGGATATTGCGCGCCCGCATCTCCGCTTCCATATCCGTCCAGGGCGCATAAACCCGCTCGGCGGCAATGTCCGTTTCCCGATTCAGAATTTCGTAGAGAATCGCCAGTCCCAGATTGCTCATGCCCACTTCATACACATCGGGCAGGGCCAGTGCGAAGGTGCAGTCTACCTTATCCCAATCCTTAACCACTGCATTCCATTCGCCCCCCGTATAGCGGGACGGCTTCAGCACCGACTGGAGCACCTCATGATTGAGTTGTACCATTTCGTTAAATTCCTCCATACATCTTTTACACATTCAGTTCCTAATAAGATTTAAGAGAAGGCTCCGTAAGGAGCCTTCCCTAGAATTCTAATTTCTTTTTTCTAAGTTGTATATTTAGTAATATCGCTATCGCCGTGATATTGGTGGTCAGCGAGCTGACGCCGTAACTCATGAGCGGCAAGGGAATACCCGTAACCGGCATGATGCCTAAGGTCATGCCCACGTTGACCAGCACATGGAAGGCCAGCATGGACGTGATGCCCACGGCCAACAGCCGGCCAAACATATCGCTGGCATCCTGGGCAATCTGCACGCCGCGCCATAGGACCACGAGATACAGCAGCAGCAGAACCACGACACCGATAAAGCCCAGTTCCTCACCCACCACGGCAAAGATAAAGTCCGTGTGGTTTTCCGGCAAAAAGTCCAGCTGGCTCTGCGTGCCCTCGAAAAGGCCTTTGCCAAAGAGCATCCCCGAACCAATGGCAATCTTGGACTGGATGATATGATAGCCTGAGCCCAATGGGTCAACATTCGGGTCCATAAAGACCATGATACGCATTTTCTGATAGTCCTTCAAAAAATGCCAAAGCAAGGGCATCATCGCAATGCCTGTGGCAAATATTCCGCCCAACAAGCGCAGATTTATGCCACAGATGAAGACCATGCCAAAGAAAATCGCCATAAAGACCAGCGATGTACCTAAATCCGGCTGCTTCAGGACTAACAGGAACGGTACACCCACATAGGCCGCCACGGGCAGCAAATCATGGATATTGTTGAGTTTTCCCACCCGTTCCTCCAGCATGGTCGCCAGTGAAACAATCATGATGATTTTGGAAAACTCCGAGGGCTGGATACTGATGGGACCAATGGAAATCCAACGCTGGGCGCCTAAGGCCGACTGCCCCACCAACATAACCGCTATCAGCATGATGAGATTGAAGATGTAGAGCTTGTTGCCATAGCCCTGCAACATCTTGTAGTCAAAATTCATCAAAAAAGCCGCCATAGCGATGTTTACCGCCGCAAAGAGGCCCTGCCGGGCAACGAACCAATACCGCTCTTCACCGGGCGTATTGATATGCGTGGCACTGCCGATAATGATGATACTCATAACCAGAATGCCCGCTGTGGCCGCCAGCAAGGTGATATCCGTACGGCGTAAAATTGATTTTGTCATGCCAATCTATCTTCTCTCAGTGCTCGCCCTTGTCATGCTTCATCCGGCTGACGGGGATATTGGCCACCAGTGCTACAGAATCATCATCATTGGCCAGGGAAATATCCATATCCTGCTGATTGATTTCCATATAATTGGAAATCACCTTGATGATGTCGTTTTTCAGGTTGTCCATAACTTCGGGAGAGATATTGGCGCGGTCATGGATAAGCACTACCTTTAAGCGATCCCGGGCAATTTTGCCGGTTTCTTCTTTCTTGCCAAAAATTTTCATCAATGCCTCCAACATATAACCCCTCCTCTCATCGTCTGAACATACGTTTAAGGCGTTTCCACCAGCCGCCATCTTTGTGGAATTCCATAAACGGAATATCCTCGCCGAGCATACGGCCTACGATATTGCGGTAAGCCTGGCCAGCTTCACTGTCGCTCATGGTCACACAAGGCTCGCCCTTATTGGTGCTGGTAACGACCTTCAAATCATCGGGTACCTGACCGATGCAGTCCAACGAGAGGATATCGTTAATGGCTTCCATATCGAGCATATCACCATCTTCAACCATCTGTGGACGAATACGATTGACGATGAGCTTGATATTGTCCTTGTCAGCGCGGCCGAGTTCACCGATAATCTTATCGGCATCACGCACAGCGGAAATCTCCGGCATCGTTACCACCAGTGCCGTATCGGCAGCAGCGATAGCCGTCTTGAAGCCCTGTTCAATACCTGCCGGGCAGTCAATGAGAATATAGTCAAATTCCTGACGCAAATCACTGCAAAGCTTTACAAGCTGTTCCGGATTTACCGCCATCTTGTCCTTGACCTGCGAAGTCGGCAGCAGGAAAAGATTGTCGTATTTCTTATGACGCACCAAGGCCTTCTTGTAGGCCACCCGGCCTTCCGTTACATCAATGAGGTCATACATGATGCGGTTTTCCAGACCTAACAGAAGGTCGAGATTGCGCAGACCCGTATCGGTATCCACCAGTACAACCTTCTTGCCCCGCATTGCAAGTCCCATACCCAGGTTAGCTGTGGTCGTAGTCTTGCCAACACCGCCTTTGCCAGAGGTAATTACATAGATTTCGCTCATATTGTCTTATCCTGCCTTTCTATTGGTTCGATTACGATTTGACCATCCTTGATGGATGCACGTTCCGCACGGTCATTTTTTTCCATTTCATCCGGTGAACGCGCAATTAAATTAGCTATTCTGATTTGTGTAGGCATTAAGTGGTCGGCAATAATAAATGCCGTACTGTCTCCATAAGCTCCGGCATGTACCAAGCCTCTGCAGGTACCACGGATATCAATGCTGCCCCCGGCGATAATCTGCGCACCGGGATTCACATTGCCGCAGACCAGCACCGATGATTTGGTGCGGATTTCCTGCCCTCCGCGCAAAGTTTTGTTGATGACCACCATTTCCTGCGGCTTTAATTCCTCAGGCTGGCTGCTGGGCTGAACAGGCTCCGGCTGCGCTGCTGGCTGCATCTCACGCTTTTCCTCCGGCTTGGATTCCGGTTTCTGCGTACGGCAGATCAGGCCATAATCATGGAAAAGCCGTTGAAGTTCATCGCGCTCACTGCCCATGAAAACATCCCGCGGGATGAGCACCAGAGTGCCCCGCAAAAAGAAGGTCGTGCCGGATTCTAATTTTGCTTTTAGATTCTCCCGCACTGCTTCAAAGGATGCCTCTGGAGCAAAGCTCAGCTGTAAGCCAAGGGATGTTCCCTTGATTTTTACAATATCTTCACTCATGGCTGCCCTCGTTTCTATATAATATAGTCTTGCTTACATCATTGTTTTTTGGCTTCTGCGGCCGGCTCCGGCTTATTTAAACCAAACCAGGCTTCCAGAACCTTACGGCCAATCGGCACAGCCGACTGTGAACCGAAACCGCCCTGCTCCACGATTACCGCCACGACGATATCGGGATTGGCAAAGGGGCCATAGGCCACAAACCAGCCGTGGTCACGGCCATGCGGGTTCTCTGCTGTACCGGTCTTACCGGCAATCTCAATGGGAAAACCGCGGAAAATGCCTGCCGCCGTACCGTATTTGGTAACGTCATGGAGCCCTGCCTGTACCAGAGAAATTACCTCCGGCCGCACATCGAGCGTGCCCAGAAGTTCCGGTTTGAATTCCTTCACCGTGCTGCCATCCGGCGCGACAATGCGGTTGACCAAATGCGGCTTATAGCGCTTGCCATCGGCAGCGATTTCGCCCATGACCATCGCCGCCTGCAACGGCGTCACCAGATTGAAGCCCTGACCGATAGCCGCGTCGAAGGTTTCCGACAGATACCAGTCGCCATCCTCAAAGTTTTTCTCCTTGTAACGGCGGTTGGCTACCAGACCATCGGACTCATACGGCAGGTCAATGCCGGTAATCTTGCCCAGACCAAACATCCGGGCATATTTTTCCAAGCGGTCAATGCCCAGGCGATTGCCCATTTCATAGAAATACACGTTATCGGAATGGGCCATAGCCTGCTGGAAGTTGATGAGACCGAGTGCCTCCCCTTCAGCATTTCCCTTGGGGATAATCCAGTGATGGCCGCTGTCCATGATGAGTTCGGAAGGGCTGACCACACCTTCGGTCAGCGCCGCGGTCCCCGTGATGATCTTAAAGGTAGAACCTGGCGGGTACTCACCCGTTATGGCCTTGTTGTCCATCGGATGATAGGGATTGTTGTTGAGTTTGTTCCAATCCTTCGACGAAATCCCATGGGCAAACAAATTCGGGTCAAAAGCCGGACGGCTGACCATCGCGAGGATTTCACCGGTCTGCGGGTTCATGGCCACCACGGCCGCCGCATTGGCATTAATCTGCTTTAACTGCTCGTCCACGGCCTTTTCGGCTGCCGTCTGCAGGTTCTTGTCAATGGTCAGATAAAGGTCATCGCCGGGTGTCGGCGGTTTATTGCCGATAATCTGCACCGGCTTGCCCGTCACATCCACCTCGACCTGCTGACCGCCATTTTCGCCGCGCAGTTCCTTATCGTAAATCTTTTCCAGTCCGAACTTACCGATGATATCGCCGCTCTTGTAGCCCTCATCCTTTTTCTTTTCGAGTTCCATGTCATTTATCTCACTGACATAGCCATAAGTATGCGCCGCTTCTTCCTTGTTCATGTAGTCGCGGATGGGCTGTACCTCGATGATGACACCGGGATAATTATTCTTTTGTTCCTCAATAATCGTGACAATATCGGGGGTAACATCCGCCTTAATCCGAATGGGGTCAAAGCCCGTGTGGGCTTCGATTTTCTTGTCGATTTCCTCCACCGGCACCTTCAACAGCTCCGACAGACGGGTAATCACCACCGGATCAATTTTGGTCATTACCGGCATAAGCGACACCGCAAACCCCGGACGATTCTGCACCAGCAATTCACCATTGCGGTCAAAGAATGTCCCTCGTGGTGCCATGGTGGGAATAATGCGGATGCGGTTGCCTTCCGCCAAGCGGGCATAATAGTCACCCTCATAAATCTGCAAGTAACCAGCCCGGCCGATAAGCACTGCAATCACCAGCACCGACAGCCAGCCCAGGACTTTCAGCCTGCCACCAAATTCGTCATTTTCGACCAAAAAGTATCTCTCCCATAAAATAAGGCACCTCACGGTGCCTTAATCAATTTGTTTCATTCGTGCTGATGTTCTTATCCAATTTATAGGTCAAATAATGCACCGGATAGGCAAACGCCAGCTGGTAAATCAGCATGGGCAGCAGTGTTACCTGCACATTGCTGATTGGATTAAAGCGATAACCTAATAATACCATAAGTAACGCCAAAATAAAATAGTTTAGCGCAGTTACCCCCAGGGAGGCAAACACCGGCCAAAAGAACTGGTCTTTGTAGACACGGTTGGCAAAGCGTCCGCATAAGTTCCCCATCAGTAAATAAGTAAACGCATGAATACCAAAAAAAGTTCCTGTAGCCAAATCGGTCAGCAGGCCGGTCAAAAAGCCCATAAACGTGCCCTGCTCCATCCCGCGCAAAAAGGCAAAGGATACCGTGAGCAGCAGCATGAAATTCGGGCTGATGCCATGATAGGCCATCAAGGGAAAAAATGAAGTCTGCAAAACATAGAGCGCTATTACAAAAGCAACCAGCTTGGCAAAATTATTCATTTCTGCCCCTCCGCTTTTTGGCCGTCAATCTTCTCCCCGGTCACAGGGTCGGTTTCCGTACCCGGCGTCTGTGTTGGCGGTTTGATAGGCTCCGGCGGCGCTTCACGGGAGGCAGTAATCACCATAACATCTTCGAGTTTCTGAAAGTCTACTGCCGCTTCCAGCACGCCGATTTTTAAAAGACCGCCATCATCATTTTTCAGGCTGCTGACCAGACCGACGATAATGCCTTTGGGGTAAACACCGCCGAACCCGGAGGTGACGATGACATCCCCCTCTACCACATCCGCATTTTTGGGAATGTTAACCATCTGCGGCATGGTGGGATTGTCCATGTCCCCCTGCACGATGCCGGTAACGCGGGACTCAGCCCGCTGCACAATCGTTCCCACGGAAGAACGCGGGTCGAGTATCAACTGCACTTTGGAGGAGTTCAGACCGGCTTCCACGACACGACCTACCAGCCCCTGCGGAGTTACGACCGGCATATCGTTGGCGATGCCGTTCATCGTTCCCCGGTCAATGACAATCATGCGTGACCAGGTATCCGATTCCCTGCCAATGACCCGGGCAGCCACCAAATCAAACTGACGGGCCGCCTGCTGATAGCCAATCATCTTCCTGAGCCGTTCATTTTCCGCCAGGGCTTCATTCGCCTGCAGGTTTATGCCCCGCAGCTGCTCCACTTCATTGCGGAGCATTTTATTCTGCTCATAGAGCGTAGCCACTTCCCAAACCGCACTGGTGGCATAATGAATCTCATTGGCCACCCAGGCCGTCGCCTGCTGAAAGGGTGAAAGCACCAAGGAAACGGCCTGACTGCTCACAGGAGCCTGAAAGCGCCCCCGGGCGGCAAAAAAGATGATGCAAAAGAGACTGACCACGACAAAGGCCATAGCCCAGCCCTTGCGCCCGTCTTCCTTATCTTTTCTTACATGATTACTCATTTTTCAGCTTCTTAACTTCTCAGCTTCTTGCTGATCATGACCACGCGCTTTAAGAGCTCGATATTTTCCAACGAACGGCCCGTGCCTTCACCTACGCAGGAAAGCGCATCTTCCGATACGAGCACCGGCATGCCCGTCTCATGGGAGAGAAGCTTGTCGAGATTCGTGAGGAGTGCACCGCCGCCCGTCATCATAATGCCGTGGTCCATAACGTCAGCAGCCAGTTCAGGCGGAGTCTTTTCGAGCGTGCCCTTCACCGCATCAATAATCTTGTAGATGGGGTCGTTGAGCGCTTCGCGGATTTCCTTAGCCTGAATGGTCAGGTTCTTCGGCAGGCCGGATACCAGGTCGCGGCCGCGGATGTCCATCGTCTTGTCGGCTTCCGGCGTAACGATAGCCGTACCAATGGTCATCTTGATTTCTTCGGCCGTACGTTCACCAATCATGAGGTTGTACATACGCTTGATGTACTGGATGATGGCATTATCCATTTCATCACCGCCGATGCGGATGGAGCAGCTCGTAACGATACCGCCCAGGGAAATAACGGCGATTTCCGTCGTACCGCCACCGATATCGACAACCATGCTGCCCGTAGCTTCTTCAACCGGCAGACCGGCACCGATAGCTGCTGCCATGGGTTCTTCAATCAGATACGCCTCACGGGCACCAGCCTGCTGAGCTGCATCGATTACCGCACGCTTTTCCACTTCCGTGACACCGGAGGGCACGCCTACCACCACGCGGGGGCGAACAAAGGATTTCGTATTCATCGCCTTGCGGATGAAATACTTGAGCATAGCCTGCGTCACATCGAAGTCCGCAATAACGCCATCCTTCATCGGACGGATTGCAATGATGTTGCCCGGGGTACGACCAATCATCTGCTTTGCTTCCTCGCCTACAGCCAGGACTTCGCCCGAGTCACTCTTGATTGCTACTACTGAAGGCTCACGCAGCACAATACCTCTGCCCTTCACATGAACCAGCGTATTCGCCGTTCCCAGGTCAATACCCATATCGTGTGAAAAACCACCAAACAGACTCCACATTTTGTCCAAAAACTCCCTTCAGAAATAAAACCATATATGTACGCCACATCTTCTGCCGCGCATATGTTCAAAATAAAAATAACTATCTTATTGTAACACAAGATAGTTATTTTGATAACAGGCAAATGTATTTTTTTCCTACAAATTTACAACAAATTTCATTAATGTATAAGCCCCTTGTCCTTAAAGCTGGCAAACGTCTCTCTGCCCAGCACCACATGATCAAGAACGGGAATGTCCATCACCTTGCCCGCCTTGACCAGCCGGTCCGTTACGGCAATGTCCTCCCGACTGGGCGTAGGGTCTCCGCTGGGATGATTGTGCAGCAGAATCATCGCGGCTGCCGCATAGTCGATAGCTGCCCGAAATACCTCCCGGGGATGCACCACCGATGCCGACAAACTGCCCACTGACACCTCCGGCATGCCAATGATGTGATTCTTGGTGTTTAAGAGCATGACCGCGAAATGCTCCTTCTGTTCAAAGCGAAACCGCGGCAGAGCATACGCCGCCACATCCTCCGGTCCATGAATCACTTCGATTTTGGCCGCCTGCTGCACGGCCAGCCGCCTGCCCAGCTCGATGGCCGCCTGCAAAGTCGCCGCCTTCACCTGTCCCACGCCATCAATCTTAGCCAGTTCCGCTGCCGAGATATGCACCATCGCCGAAAGCCCCTGCTCCTTGATATGGGCCAAAATCTCCTCAGCTATGCGCAGCACCGACTTCTCTTTCGTGCCGCTGCGCAATAAAATGGCCAAAAGCTCTGCATTACTAAGTGCCCGCGGCCCCTGAGATAAAAGTTTTTCTCTGGGCCGTTCCTCAGGGGGCAAATCCCTCACCATAATCGCCATACAAATTTACGCCTGCCTTTCGCGCAAGCCGTACAACCGCATTGAGTGGCAATCCTACTACATTGGAATACGAGCCATGAATGCCCACGATGAATTCTGCAGCACCGCCCTGAATGGCATAAGCACCGGCCTTGTCCATCGGTTCGCCGCTATCCACATAGCGCTCGATTTCCGTATCCGCCATGAGGGCAAACTCCACATCCGTCGTCACCACGTCGGTAAACAGATGGCCATTGTACATCCAGGCAATGCCCGTGTGTACCTGATGGGTTCTGCCGGAAAACTTCTTGAGCATCTGCACGGCCTCTTCACGGTTGTTCGGTTTCCCATAGGTATGTCCGTCCAGTGCGACCACCGTATCCGCACCCAGCACTGCCTGATTGGGATAGAGCCTTGCCACAGCCTTCGCCTTGGCGGCAGCATTTTTTACCACGAGCTCCGTCGGCGCAAATTCATCCCCCGAAAATTCCTCTGCGGTACTGATGCGGATGTCAAAACGGACATTGATCTGCTGAAGGAGTTCCTTTCTCCGTGGCGAACCCGATGCTAAGATAAACATAATTCATAACCTCCTCTTTAGTAACGACGAAACAGAATCAGCGCAATTACAATCCCCAAAATACTCATGAGATTGGGCGCAAAGGCCAGACCTAACGTGAGCTGAATCACATACAGATTAATCGTGAAGGCCGGTGTCTCAAATACCGGAAAGGTATTCACCAAGTAAGGCATTATACCGCTCAAAGCATCCACGCCGCTAAGCAGCTGCCCTAAAATCCCGCCCAAAATCGCGCCAATTACCACAAACAAAATGGCCATGCCATAACCATGTCCACCCAATTTTGCCACAAAAGACTCCTCCTTTAATGTACATTTATACGCTATTACGCCAAAAAGTCCTGCTTAAAAAGACAATATTCATTAATAAAGCCCATGGATTCTTCCCAAATCCACAGGCTTACCTCAATGTACGACCACGTTATTCTTGCCACGAATCAGTTTGGCATCATAAAGCGCCGCATCCGCACGCTTAAAGAGTGTATCCGGTGTATCATCCGACGCGGCTGTGACCACGCCAATACTTACGGTGACCCGCGAACCGTCAGGCAGCACAGACTTGCTTTCCACCAACCGGGCAATGCGCTCGGCAATCTCCCTTGCCGTATCGCTGGCCAGGCCGGAGAAGATGACAAAGAACTCGTCCCCGCCCCAGCGGCCGGGAACATCCGTCCCCCTGCGGGTGTGCTTGCGCAGGACTGATGCAATGGTCTTCAAGGTATCATCCCCGACGGCATGTCCATAACCATCATTAATGGTCTTGAAATCATCCACATCCATCATCAGCACGGACAACGGTTCACCAAATTCCTGTGCCTGGGAAAGCATTGTCTTTAAGGTATGTTCCGTTTCCCCACGGTTAAACAACCCCGTGAGCCGGTCTATCTGTGCCAAATGCGCCAGCTGGCGGTTGGATTCCTCCAGTTCCTGCGTCGTCCGTTCAATAAAGTGCACCAGCCGCGCCATCAGCGTACGATGCTTATTGAGCTTCGGCCGGGGCGGTATGATATTGGACTGTCTGCCCATCTGCATGCCTTCCCGCATGCCCACAGTCACCAACGTCATATTGGAGACCATGATATCGCCATTATCATCGCGCATAAACTCCCCATAGGCATAAAAACCTGCCGAGGGAGCCAGATGCCTGCTGATGGCCAGTTCCTTCTCCGTATCACTGCCCAAAAGCATCCAGCGCGCCACGCAACTCACGACAAAGACGGCTTCCGGCTTAAAGCTCGCCATCTTTTCCTGCAAGGCCATCGCGTTGTCGATGATGTCCCCTGGGTCGCCATAAGCCAGCCGCAATCGCTCACCGACCCGCAAATCCGCGCCAAACACCATACTGCCATCCTCCCGGCAACGACGGGGATGACGGGCCAGCACCGTGCCATGACGTTCAAAATAAAACGGAAAGGTCAGCGCCTCCACTAAAAAACGCTCCGTATTCCGTATGCCTAAATAGCGTTCAAATACTTCCAACGGCGGACGGCCATCGAGTTCCTGCAGACAGAAATCACCTTCCATGCGGGTTACCGTCATAACCCGCCCCAAAGGTTTCCAACCAAAGCTGGAAACTGCCTGCACATGCAAGTTGCAGCCGCTGAATACAGCCGCTACTACACCATTACGGAGCTGCGCATTTTGGGTAAACACCAGACCATTTTTGCCCAAACTGCCATCATCAGCCAACCCGCCAAAGAAGCGGATTTTCCGCCGGGCTGATGAAAGCTGCTTAAAGAAGGGATTGATATCCAGATGGAAGCCCGCAGAAATGATTTCCACCGCTGCCGCTTCCTTGTCTGCCTGTAGAACAGACAACAGTTCACGACCTGCCGTATTGCTGTTTTTCTCATGAAAATCAAAGGCAAAGACGCGTACCACGGATTCTTCGAAAAGGGTGAAGTTCACCACCACGCCCTGCTCCATCAGCTGACCGTTCATGATTTCCCCGCTGGAAACAGAACCAATCAACTGGGCCTCAGGGAACACGGACAAGATACTCTTTTGAATATCCCCCAGCATCGTTTTTTTTGCCGTATCCGTAAATACCGACACCAGTATGCTGGACACATTCAGTTTGCGGGTTTCTTCCCGCACCTGCTCCACACAATCCTGCAGTTCTTTAATTGTATTTATCGTGTATGGTATTTGTTTCATGTCTGCTCGCTCTCGTACCTGCCCCTAATCAGCAGCGGGGGGCTCACTCCTGTTCCGTCTTTGTGTCCCGCAAAAATAACTTCAGCAATTCTTCCTTGGGATCCTTATGCTCATGGACAATCGCATAAACCAACGCGCAAATGGGCAATTCCAAATGATACTCCCGGGCGATATCCATAAGGGCCTCCACCGTATACACGCCTTCAGCCAGCTTGCCAAAAGTTTTCCCTTGGACAAAATCCTCACCAAAGCGGCGGTTATTGCTGAACGGCGAAAAGAGCGTTGCTTCATAGTCGCCCAAATGCGAAAGCCCATACACCGTCATCTTATCCCCGCCCATCTTTTCAATCAGGCGGGAAAGCTCCTTGGTCCCTCTGGCCATCAAAGCGCCCTTTAAGCTGCTGTAGCCCAAACCATCGAGCATACCGGCAGCCAGCCCCATCACATTTTTCGCCGCAGCGCCGATTTCCGTCCCCAGTAAATCCTCGCCATAATAAAAGCGAATCAATGGGCTGGCAAAAGCCGTCACCAAATCCCGTGTCAGCTGCATTTCCTTGGAGGCAATCACCATGCAGTTGGGAATTTCCCGTACAAAATCCTGTACATGACCAGGCCCCACCCAAACAGCCACCTGCTGATTAGTGCCCAGCACCTCACCCACGACCGTGGTCAGGCGCTTGCCCGTACCAATTTCCAGTCCCTTCATGCAGAGAACAATCTTCTTTTGCCCAAGATTCGGCAGGTCCTTTAACCGGCCGCAGAATTCCCTGAGTTTTTGGGAACTGATGGAGATAATCAGCACTTCGCCAAATTCCACAGCACGCGCCAAGTCATCAGTAAGTTCCACATCTTCCGGCATGGTCAGATATTCATTTTGCCGCGTATCCCGCAGGGCTTTTAGATGAGCTGACCCTTCGCGCCCCCAGAGCATGACCTGATGGCCAATACGCTGGGCATACCAGGCATGAAAAGAGCCCCATCGCCCACAGCCTAAGACTGCAACCTTCATTAATCTGTCCCTCACTTACTACCAAAATTTCCCGTTAAATCTTTGACAACTTCACTGGCAATAATCAGACCGGCCACCGAGGGCACAAAGGAAATACTTCCCGGTGCGGTTCTGCCGGCACTGCCTTTTTTCTCGGCCTGACCGTCAGCCGGCAAAATTATCTTACGCGGTTCCTCCTGCGAGTATACCACTTTTAATTTCTTTACGCCCTTTTCCTTGAGTTTTTTGCGCATGACTCTGGCCAATGGGTCAACACTGGTCTTATAGATATCCGCAACCTCAAAGCGGGTGGGATCGACCTTATTGCCTGCGCCCATGCTGGCAATAAGCGGCAGCTGCCGCTTTTGACACTCTACAGCCAGGCTGATTTTCCCGGCTACCGTATCAATGGCATCCACCACATAATCGTATTTATCCACAAAAAAATGGTCGGCATTATCCGGCAAATAAAACGCATTGATGACCTGCACTTCCGCCTCCGGATTGATGTCCAGTATCCGTGCCTTCATCAATTCCGTCTTTTGCTGTCCTACCGTCGAGGTCAGCGAATGCAGCTGGCGATTGATATTGGTAAGACTCACCACATCATTATCCACCAGCACAAAATGACCAACACCAGCCCTGGCCAGCCCCTCGACAACATAAGAACCTACGCCGCCAACGCCAAACACGGCCACACGGGCCTTGGCCAGACGCTCCAAGCCATCCCGTCCCAAGAGCAGCTCGGAACGGGAAAATCTATGTATTGAACTCAAAACGATACCTTTCTGTTACTTGTCCTTATCCGGCCCATCCGTCAGCTTGAATGCCGGAATAGCAAAGGGCTGTGACGCTCCCTGTGTCTTTTCCTTATTCATAAAAGAAGGAACGTCCATCTGGAAGGTCTGCTTTTGCAAGGTTTCCTGCTTGATGGTGCTTTCCGGCACCTTTACCGTAGGAGCCTTCATCACAACACTATCCGCAAAATCCGTGGCAATAATCGTGGCCTGCACAGCACCGTTCATGCTGTTATCCTCTACCGTGCCCAAGATGATGTTCACCTCAGGGTCCGTATGTTTCACAATATAACGGGAAGCCTCATCCACATCGAACAGACTAAGCTCACTGTCCCCGGTAAGATTCAGGATAGAGCCCCTCGCCCCGGAGAGGTCCTTGTCGATAAGCGGACTTTCTGCCGCCAGCTTGACCGCATCCACAGCACTGCGCTCACTGACACCAATGCCCAGGAGTGCATCACTGCTCTCACTCTGCCGGAAAATGGTCGTAACATCGGCAAAGTCCACATTGATGACCCCGGTGGTGAGAATCAGTTCTGCCACACAGTTAATTGCCTGTTTGAGAATATTGTCCGCACATTCAAAAGCCTGCACCAAGGACATGCGCCGATTTTCCGGCAGCTTGGACAGATTGTCGTTTTCCACGGCAATCAGCGCATCCATCTGGGACTGCATCTTGGTAATGCCATCCTGCGCCAGTTTTTTCTTGCGATTGCCTTCAAAAGCAAAGGGTACCGTCACTACACCTACGGACAGTATGCCCATTTCCTTGGCCAGACGAGCCAGCAGCGGAGCTGCACCTGTGCCGGTGCCGCCGCCCAAACCAGCGGTAATGAACACCATATCCGCACCGTTTAAGGCAGCCTGCAATTTCGCCGCATCGTTTTTCGCAGCCTGCTCGCCAATCTGAATATTGCCGCCGGTTCCCCGGCCACGCGTCAGGCTTTCACCAATCTGTATGCAGTTTACTCCAACCTGCTCAACCTGTCTTAGCTGTTTGGCATCGGTATTTACTGCATAGAGCTCAATGTCCAGCTCATTATGCTGCCCCATGCGCATGAGAACACTATTGCCGCCGCCGCCAACGCCGAAGACTTTTATTTTGATTTTAGGTTTTATCAATACATCATCTGTGGTCATGGAGTATTCCCCTCTCTAAGGCTCATAATCTTATATGTTATTCGTCATTGCCCGAACAGATTCCTGCCCACTAGTGAAAATTTTACCATACACGGACATTATCTGCAAATGAAAAGAGCAGGGTACTGCATATCCCCTGCTCCCCCTTTTCAGCCGTCCATCCACAGAATCAGCTAAAAAGAACTACCGCCAAACAAGCCAAAACCAACTTCAAGCTGTCAAGCTTCACGTTACACACTCCTTACCGTGCATCCAGCAAAGTTTTTGCATCCAGCACCCTGTGTAAACCGTTGCATTCATTATACTCTTGTCCATCTGAAATAGCAATATAAAATTTAGCGCGTCCGCTTGCGCCACCGCCAGTTTGCCCGTGGATGAAAGAGATGCCAGCCATAGTACAGGGCACCAAAACGGATGCCAATCACCAGCACAAAACAAATCCAGGCCATCGTCACCGTATCCACATAATTCTGCAGCGCACAGGAAATCACTGCCCCAAGGAGTGCCGCCGTCGCATAAATATCCTTGTACAACACGCCTGGCATGCGATGTGCCATCAAATCCCGCAAAACACCACCGCCCACCGCGGTGATTACCCCCAGCAGCACCGGCAGCACATAGGGATTGCCTGTCTCCCGCGACAGCCCGGTCAGCATACCCGTAATCGTAAACGAGGCCAGTCCCACCGTATCAAACATATTGTAAAGCCAAAGCATAAAATATTTATTGGGCGGGGAATACGGCCAAAAGCTATAGAGTACCGACACCACAATCGCAATGATAATCGACAGCATAAAGTCGGTAATATTACATAATGCCATCGGCGGCGTAATCCCCACGAGCACATCACGCACCATACCACCGCCCACTGCCGTAAGCGCCGCCAGCACAATCGTGCCAAAAATATCCATCTTGCGCTGAATGGCCACCATTGCCCCGGATATCGCAAATGCAATAGTGCCCATAATATCAAAAATAACCCAGGTCAGACTATCCATAAATTTTTGATTCCTTTCCAAAAAATCATCATTGCTATTGTACTATGAAAATTTAACGAGTCAAGCCCTTCTTACATATATAACGATACACGAAAAGGCAGCACCCTCATCCTGTCACGAGCGTGCTGCCTTCACATACGATATTCCATTATCACTTAATCCCTTTCTCACCGCATCCACACGGCGAGTCTTGCTGATCAATCCCTTCGCCTGATTCGACCCAAATCAGACGGTCGTGCTAATGCCCGCATCAGCTGTGGTGCCATCGGCCAGCGGCGTACCGTATCCCCGCATAAGCTGCTGGGCCAATACGCTCGTTCCATCCAGTTTGGCTTCGGAAATCACCTGATTCCCCTCCACCTTCAGAATAACCAACGAACCATCGGAAAGCAATTTGGTCAGCGTCACCGGAGCAACTCCGCTTTCCACTTCTGCGCTTGTCTCATTCTGCGCAGCCGTGAGCTTAGCCAGAATCTGACCAAAAGTACCTGCCGCCGAATGCAGATTGTAATCTGTCCGGGCATGTTCCTGCTGCTGCCAATAATTCAGACTGCTGGCGGCAGCAATGGTATTGATACTCATAAGGTCCTCCTTTCTTCTCTAGTCAGAAAAAAATCCTGCACCTATACTATCGCATAGATGCAGGAAAAATTAATAGTTGTTCTCAAATTTTAATCCAAAATTAATTATTCAAGCTCAATGGTTGCAGGCGGCTTGCCCGTGCAATCGTACATCACACGGTTTACGCCCTTGACTTCGTTGACGATACGCGTCGTAACCGTCTGCAGTACTTCCCAGGGCAGCTGAGCACTTTCAGCCGTCATAAAGTCCGAAGTCATAACCGCCCGCAGGGCAATGGCATAATCATAGGTACGGCCATCACCCATGACGCCTACAGAACGCATATTCGTGAGCGCAGCAAAATACTGGCCCAGGTTCTTATCGGCACCAGCCTTGGCCACTTCCTCACGGTAGATGGCATCGGCTTCCTGCACGATTTTTACCTTTTCCTCGGTGACTTCACCGATAATGCGGATGCCCAGTCCCGGTCCGGGGAACGGCTGGCGGCTGACGAGATATTCAGGAATGCCCAGCTCGCGGCCGGCATTACGCACTTCATCCTTAAACAGCAGGCGCAAAGGCTCCACGATTTCCTTGAAGTCCACAAAATCCGGCAGACCGCCTACATTGTGATGGGATTTAATCACAGCCGATTTGCCTAGCCCGCTTTCAATCACATCCGGATAGATGGTGCCCTGTACCAAAAAGTCAACGGCACCAATCTTCTTGGCTTCTTCCTCGAATACGCGGATAAATTCCTCACCGATAATCTTGCGCTTGGCTTCCGGCTCCGTTACGCCCTTCAATTTGGCGTAGAAACGGTCTTTGGCATTAACACGGATAAAGTTCACATCATAGGGGCCGTTCTCACCGAACACGGCCTCAACCTGATCGCCCTCATCCTTGCGCAGCAGGCCATGGTCAACGAATACGCAGGTCAGCTGCTTGCCGATAGCCTTGGACATGAGCACGGCGGCCACAGAGGAATCCACGCCGCCGGACAAGGCGCAGAGTGCCTTGCCATTGCCGATTTTTTCTTTGAGTTCGGCAATGGTCTTTTCCACGAAGGAATCCATCTTCCAATCGCCAACACAGCCACAGACATTATAGACGAAATTTTTGAGCATGACCTGCCCCTGCACTGTATGCATAACTTCCGGATGGAACTGGACAGCATAGAGATTTTCGGCTGCATTTTCCATAGCCGCTACGGGGCAGACCGGCGTATCTGCAGTTACCTTGAACGCAGCAGGCGCATTGGCGATATAGTCCGTATGACTCATCCAGCAGATGGTCTTTTCATCCACACCAGCAAAGAGCTTGGACGCTGTATCCTTAATCGTGACCTCCGTCTTGCCGTATTCACTGGTCGGAGCCGTGTCCACCTTACCGCCCAGTTTATGCGCCATAAGCTGTGAGCCATAGCAAATGCCCAATACGGGAATCCCCAGCTTAAAAAGTTCCTCACTGCAGGTAGCAGAATCTTCCTTATAAACGCTGTTCGGGCCGCCGGTGAGGATAATGCCCTTGGGTGCCATTTCCCGAATCGCATCCAAAGACAGGGTATGCGGATGAACCTCACAGTAAACATGATTTTCCCGCACCCGCCGGGCAATCAGCTGATTGTACTGCCCGCCAAAATCCAACACCAAAATCATTTCATTTGCCGGCTTGCTCAAAATATCGTCCTCCTATATCAATGTCCACAAATCTTTTTAACGATTATAACATAAGGCCACGCTATTGAAAAGCTGAAAAGTCACAGATGAGTTCGAAGTACAAGACGGCGAGAGGGGACGGGGATAACTTTCCTCCACTTAGACAAGCTTGTCAAACGTTCCAGAAAGTCACCCCCGCCCCCTCCCGCCTCAGGCTTTGCACCTCGATGTAAACTGCACAAAGCCATGGTGGGCTGGTGATGTTTTTCCGTAGCTTTTGACAAGCTTGTCTATGGCGAAGGAAAAATATTACCAGCCCACCATGGCGCCTTAGCACAAATCCGCAACAACAAAAAAGCACCGCCGAAGCGGTGCT
>CADBYQ010000019.1 GCA_902798865.1 Pseudoselenomonas ruminantium
TGCCCGCGTGAACCAGTTCGGCTTCATGGAAACGCCGTACCGCCGTGTGGACAAGGAAACCCAGCGCGTAACGGACGAAGTGCGTTACCTCACCGCTGATGAAGAGGATGAGCTTGTAATCGCACAGGCCAACGAACCGCTGGACGAAAACGAATGGTTCGTAAATCCGCGTGTAACGGCTCGTTACAACGAGGAAACCGGTCTGCATGCTCGTGAAACCGTTGACTACATGGACGTTAGCCCGCGTCAGGTGTTCTCCATTGCAACGGCGATGATTCCATTCCTCGAAAACGACGATGCTAACCGTGCCCTGATGGGTGCGAACATGCAGCGTCAGGCTGTACCTCTGCTCCGTACGCAGGCACCGCTCGTTGGTACCGGTATGGAATACAAGGCAGCCTGCGACTCCGGCGTTATGATTCTGGCTAAGCGTGCTGGTGTGATTGAAAATGTAACGGCTGATTACATTGACGTTCGCACGAAGAATGGCGAGCTTGACCATTACAAACTCCAGAAATTTATCCGTTCCAACCAGGGAACTTGCATAAATCAGATTCCTATCGTCTACAAGGGCGATGAAGTCGTAGAAAAGCAGCCCATCGCTGACGGCCCGGCTACGGACCACGGCGAACTGGCACTGGGTTACAACATCGTTGTTGCCTACATGCCGTGGGAAGGCTACAACTACGAGGACGCCGTGCTGCTGTCCGAAAACCTCGTAAAACGCGACCTCTATACGTCCATTCATATTGAAGAATACGAATGCGATGCCCGCGATACGAAGCTTGGGCCTGAAGAAATCACGCGCGATATCCCGAATGTGGCGGAAGAAGCTCTGAAGGATTTGGACGAAGAAGGTATCATTCGCATTGGTGCCGATGTACGTCCTGGCGATATCCTCGTCGGTAAGGTTACGCCGAAAGGCGAAACGGAACTCACCGCTGAAGAACGCCTGCTGCGTGCCATCTTCGGTGAAAAGGCCCGCGAAGTCCGCGACACTTCTCTGCGTGTACCGCATGGTGAACAGGGTAAAATCGTTGACGTTAAGATTTTCACCCGCGAAAACAACGATGAACTGCCGCCTGGCGTAAACCGTCTGGTACGTGTCTACATCGCACAGAAACGTAAGATTTCTGTCGGCGATAAGATGGCAGGTCGTCATGGTAACAAGGGTGTCGTTTCCCGCATTATGCGTCAGGAAGATATGCCGTTCCTGCCGGATGGTACGCCGGTTGATATCGTGCTGAACCCGCTGGGCGTGCCGTCTCGAATGAACATCGGTCAGATTTTGGAAGCTCATTTGGGTATGGCCGTTAAGGTCCTCGGCCAGCAGATTAAGGATGGCGACCCGACGGTTGAAGCACGCCTGCGTGAAGCTGGTTACGACTTCGACAAGAATGGCATGCCGATTCCGGACGTTGCTGGTCTGCATATCGCTACGCCGGTATTCGACGGTGCAAGCGACGAAGCTGTATTTGGTACGATTCGTGCCGCAGGTCTGGCTGACGATGCTAAGACGGTCCTCTATGACGGCCGTACGGGTGAACCGTTCGAAAACCGCGTAACCGTTGGCTGCACGTACTTCCTTAAACTGCATCATCTGGTTGCCGATAAGATTCATGCCCGTTCTACCGGCCCGTACTCCCTCGTTACGCAGCAGCCGCTGGGTGGTAAAGCTCAGTTCGGCGGTCAGCGCTTCGGTGAAATGGAAGTTTGGGCGCTGGAAGCATACGGCGCAGCATATACCCTGCAGGAAATCCTGACGGTTAAGTCCGATGACGTGGTAGGCCGTGTTAAGGCTTACGAAGCAATCGTCAAGGGCGAAAACATCCCGGAACCGGGTGTACCGGAGTCCTTCAAGGTACTCATTAAGGAACTGCAGTCCATTGGTCTCGATATCAAGGTGCTCAACGAAGATGCCAAGGAAATCTCCTTGCAGGATGAGGACGACGAAGATATCAACGAAACGGCCAAGAAACTTGATTTTGATGTGGCAGGGGTTGAACCCGGCCAGGAAGGTGCAGCTGCACCGAAGCAGGAAGACTCCTATGATGAAGGAGCACCCTCGGATGATGAAAAGCCGGACGACATCATTGCCGACATCGGCAGCCTGGGTTCTATCGTAGAGCCGGACGCAATCGATGGGGATAATGGTGAGGAATAAGAAGGGAGTGTCATCTCTTTGCTGGATGTAAATAATTTTGATTCGATGCGCATCGGTCTGGCCTCCCCGGATAAAATCCGGGAGTGGTCCTACGGTGAGGTCAAGAAGCCGGAGACCATCAACTATCGTACGCTCAAACCTGAGCGCGATGGTCTGTTCTGCGAGCGTATCTTTGGCCCGACCCGCGACTGGGAATGCCATTGCGGTAAGTACAAGCGTATCCGCTATAAGGGCATTGTCTGCGACCGCTGCGGCGTTGAAGTAACGCGCGCCAAGGTTCGCCGTGAGCGCATGGGACATATTGAACTGGCTGCGCCGGTTTCACATATTTGGTATTTCAAGGGTATTCCGAGCCGCATGGGTCTGATTCTAGACATCAGCCCGCGTGCTCTGGAAAAGGTTCTCTACTTTGCTTATTACATCGTACTCGATGCCGGTGAAAACACGGATTTGGCGAAAAAGAGCCTGCTTTCCGAAAAGGAATACCATGATGCTTTGGAAAAATATGGCAACACCTTCCGTGTTGGCATGGGTGCCGAAGCGATCAAAGAACTGCTCGATGAGCTTGATTTGGAACGCATGAGCGAAGTTCTGCGCAAGGAAGTCCGTACGGCTTCCGGCCAGAAGAAGATTCGTGCCATCCGCCGTCTGGAAGTTGTGGAAGCATTCCGCAAGTCCGGCAACAAGCCGTCCTGGATGATTATGGATGTTGTGCCGGTCATTCCGCCGGAACTGCGTCCGATGGTACAGCTCGATGGCGGCCGTTTCGCAACGTCTGACCTCAACGACCTCTATCGTCGTGTAATCAACCGTAACAACCGTCTGAAGCGCCTGCTCGACCTCGGTGCGCCGGACATCATTGTCCGCAACGAAAAGCGCATGCTGCAGGAAGCGGTTGACGCCCTGATCGATAACGGCCGCCGCGGCCGTCCGGTTACGGGCCCGGGCAACCGTCCGCTGAAATCCCTTTCCGACATGCTGAAAGGTAAGCAGGGCCGCTTCCGTCAGAACCTTCTCGGTAAGCGCGTTGACTACTCCGGCCGTTCCGTTATCGTCGTAGGCCCGGAACTGAAACTCCATCAGTGCGGCCTGCCGAAAGAAATGGCTCTGGAGCTCTTCAAGCCCTTTGTTATGAAAAAGCTGGTTTCTTCGGGAGCCGCTCACAATATTAAATCCGCTAAGCGCATGGTAGAACGTGCCAAGCCTGAGGTTTGGGATGTTCTCGAAGGCGTAATCAAGGAGCATCCGGTTCTCCTGAACCGTGCCCCGACGCTGCATCGCCTCGGTATTCAGGCATTCGAGCCGGTACTCACCGAAGGCCGCGCGCTGAAGCTGCATCCGCTGGCTTGTACGGCATACAACGCTGACTTCGACGGTGACCAGATGGCTATCCATCTGCCGCTGTCCTCCGAAGCACAGACGGAAGCCCGTATCCTGATGCTGGCTGCCAACCACATCCTGGCACCGAAAGATGGTAAGCCAATCATCGTTCCTTCGCAGGACATGGTTTTGGGTTCCTACTACCTGACCAACATCCGTCCGGGTGCCAAGGGCGAAGGCAAGGTACTGACGGGCATTGCCGAAGCACTGCTGGCTTATCAGCAGCATGACCTCGATTTGCAGGCCGCTATTCAGTGCCGCATTGATGGTTATGGCCTCGTTAAGACTTCTTTGGGCCGCATGATTTTCAATGAAATCCTGCCCAAGGAAATCCGTTATTTCTACAAGGATAAAGAAACCGACCAGTGGTGCCTGGGCGTTCTGATGAACAAGAAGGAACTGGGCAAGCTTGTTGCCAAGTGCTACAACGCCTTTGGTGCAACGGAAACGGCTCACGTTATCGATGACGTTAAAAACCTCGGTTATCACTACGCCTGCGTAGCTGGTATGACCGTTGCTATTTCCGACGTTATCGTGCCGCCGAAGAAGAAGACCATCATCAGCGATACGCAGCAGATCGTCAACAAGGTTGAACGCCGCTATGACCGCGGTCTGATCACCGAAGAAGAACGTTACCACAAGGTTGTTGACCTCTGGTCCAAGGCTACGGATGACGTGGCTGACGCCATGATGGACAACATGGACGCCTTCAACCCGATCTTCATGATGGCTGACTCCGGTGCCCGTGGTAACAAACAGCAGATGCGTCAGCTGGCCGGTATGCGCGGTCTGATGGCTGACCCGTCTGGTAAAATCATCGACTTGCCGATCACGGCAAACTTCCGTGAAGGTCTGTCCGTATCCGATTACTTTATTTCTTCTCATGGTGCTCGTAAGGGCTTGGCCGATACCGCATTGCGTACCGCTGACTCCGGTTACCTGACTCGTCGTCTGGTAGACGTGGCCCAGGATGTTATCGTCCGTGAAGAAGACTGCGATATTTCCACGCTCAATCTGGTACAGGCTCGTGCACGTCTGTCCGAGTCCACCTTCGATGCACTGGAAATTCTCAACGACAGCCTGATGGGCCGTCTGTTGGGCGCAGATGTGCATGATCCGGAAACCAAGGAAGTTCTCCTGGCCCGTGATACCATTCTCGACGAAGAGAAACTGGCTCTCATTGGTGAAAAGGAAATCCGTGAAATCATGGTACGCGGTTCCTCGCTCGCATCTGAGGCAGCAATCAGCAATGCGATGATTACCGAAGCCATTACGCTCGGTGAGCCGGATGCTGCTGCCCGTGCCAAGGCCAAGGATTCGCTGCTTCATGAAATGAGCGGCAAGGAAGTAACCCGTGATGTGGTTGACTCCGCAAATGCTGTAGTTGTAGCTGCCGGCACCAAGCTGACCGCTGAAATCATTGACACGATTCTGGCATCCGATGCCAAGGAAATCCGTGTTCGCAACAACAATGTACGCGGTATCGAAGTAGAAGCCATCAAGGAAGGCGATGGTATCATCGAATCCCTGGCTGAACGTATCGTTGGCCGTGTACTGGCTGAAGATATTGACGACCCGGCTACGGGCGAACGCATTGCCTCCATCAACGATACGGTTGATGAAGATATGGCCAAGCGCATCGAAAAAGTGCGTGACCGCGTATCCATCCGCAGCGTACTCACCTGTAAGTCGCAGTTCGGCGTCTGCATCAAGTGCTATGGCCGTGACCTGGCTAATCAGGCCGAGGTTGAAATCGGTGAAGCAGTTGGTATCATCGCCGCTCAGTCCATCGGTGAACCGGGTACACAGCTCACCATGCGTACATTCCACTCCGGCGGCGTTGCCGGTGACGATATCACCCAGGGTCTTCCGCGTGTCGAAGAATTGTTCGAAGCACGTAAGCCGAAGCACCATGCCATCATCGCTGAGATTGAAGGCCGTGCCGAAGTTGAAGACTCCGGTAAGGGTATGCGCAAGGTTACGATTGTACCGGACGAAGGCGAAGCCCGCGAATATGCAATTCCGTATGGCGCCCGCATGGCAGCCAAGCAGGGCATGCATCTGAAGCCGGGTGACAAGCTCACCGAAGGTTCCATCAACCCGCACGATATCCTGCGTGTCTGCGGTCTGCAGGCAACTCAGCGTTACCTGGTATACGAAGTACAGAAAGTGTATAAGTCTCAGGGCGTTGAGATCAACGATAAGCATATCGAAGTTATGGTTCGTCAGATGCTCCATAAGGTTAAGATTGAGGAATCCGGCAGCACGGACTTCCTGCCTGGCGAATACATCGACATCAACCAGTTCGAAGCTGCCAATACCAAGGCTATCGAGGAAGACGGCGAACCCGCTGTGGCTAAACCGATTCTTCTCGGTATCACCAAGGCATCGCTGGCTACTGATTCCTTCATGTCGGCTGCTTCCTTCCAGGAAACCACCCGTGTACTCACGGATGCCGCCATCAAGGGTAAGGTTGACCCGCTTATCGGCCTCAAAGAAAACGTTATTATCGGTAAGCTGATTCCGGCTGGTACGGGTATGAGCCGTTACCGCAACCTTAAGATTGTGGATAACGACCCGAAACCGGTAGAAGAAGCAGAACCTGCTGAAACCGAAACGGTAGAAGCATAAGGCGATAACGCATAGATTAAGGAGAGAATCATCCATCTGGGTGGTTCTCTCTTTTGTTTGTCTGTAAACTTGTAACAGGCAGCATGTTGCGGTAAAATAACTATAGTGTGAAATACACGATAGTTATTTTAGGGAGGAATCATCATGCAGGTTATTCATACCAACAATGCCCCCGCTGCTGTGGGGCCGTACAGTCAGGCAATTAAGGCCGGAAATACACTCTATCTTTCCGGACAGATTGCCATCAATCCTGCCGAGGGCAAGATTGTCGCAACGACGATTGAGGAGCAGGCAGAGCAGTGCTGCAGGAATATCGAAGCGGTATTGCAAGAAGCAGGCACGGATATGAGCAAGGTGGTCAAGACGACCTGCTTCTTAGCAGAGATTGCCGATTTCAAGGCATTTAATGAAGTCTATGCCAAGCATTTCATCAGCAAACCGGCTCGCAGTTGTGTGGCGGTGAAGGATTTGCCGGCAGGGGCACTTTGTGAAATCGAAGCGATTGTCGTAACGGAATAAGGCATGATTATGGCGGCGGGAACCGTTCAGGACAGCTATCCTGTTAGTCGTTCCTGCCGCCAACGCGTTATGAACGGATTGTCGCTCACAAGGGAGTGAGGATATGTTGATAAAAGACAATGGGGAAGAAGATTTTCTGCATAAGGTAACAAACGTAAAGGCCCAACAAAAATTTCGCCTAAAGCCGACGCAGACCATTTTGCTCAGTTTTGTGCTGATGATTGGCTTGGGGACTTTGCTGCTTATGCTGCCGGCCAGTACCACGAGCGGTGAGGGGCTGCCGGCTATGGATGCACTTTTCATATCCACATCGGCCTCCTGTGTTACGGGGCTTACGGTAGTGGATGTGAAAAACGATTTGAGTTTTTTTGGCAAATGCGTGCTACTCATGCTGATTCAGGTGGGAGGCCTGGGGATTATGACCTTGGCCACGATGGCGGCACATGCTATGGGCTACCGTTTCCACTTGAAACAGAGCATTATCCTGCAGGAGTCCTTAAACCAAAGCGGACGTGCTGGGCTGTTTGGTCTGATTCGCCGCATGATTATCTATACCTTGGCCGTGGAGGGCTTTTTCGCCTTGCTGCTCACCTGGCATTTTTACCCTGAATTTGGTTTCGATGCTCTGGGCTACGGGATTTTTCATGCGGTATCGGCTTTTTGCAATGCGGGCTTTGACTTGTTCGGCAATTATGACAGCCTTTGCCGGCGCCCGGATGATGTTTTTCTTATGGCGGGGATTGCCCTGCCCATTATCCTGGGCGGGATTGGCTTTACCGTGATGTATGATGTGCTGCACGCCGGCAGCTGGCGGAAATTTTCTCTGCATACGAAAATCGTCCTGGTCAGCAATGTGCTGTTGATTATAGGCGGCACGCTGCTTATCTGGGGCATTGAAACGGGGAACAGCCATACCATTGGCGAAATGCCATTGGGGCAGCAGCTGGCACACTCGGCCTTTATGTCGGTTTCCTGCCGGACGGCGGGCTTTAATACCTTTGATTTGGCGCAGTCCACGCAGATTACGCAGTTGGTGATGATTATTTTGATGTTTATCGGTGCATCGCCACTGTCCACGGGCGGCGGCATCAAGGGAACGACCTTTTTCGTTATCATGCGGTCGGTATGGGCGGTCTTTCGTGGGGAGAGTGAACTTACAGTCTTTGGCCGGGCCATCAGCAAGGAGTTGCGGGACCAGGCCTTTGCCATCTTTACCATTGGCACCATCTGGGTGGTAGCTATGGGAATACTGCTTTCTGTGATTGATGGCGAGGTGCATGACCTTGAAGAAGTAGTTTTTGAAACGGTATCGGCTTTTGGCACGGTTGGCATGGGGATTGGCATAACCCTTAGCTGGAATGATTGGGGCAAGGGGCTTTTGGCGCTGACTATGCTGCTGGGCAGGGTGGGGATTATGACCTTCCTGCTGTCCTTTATCCGGCAGAAGCAATCCACCATCAAGCACCCGGAAGAAGATATTATGATTGGATAAGGAAGGGATAGATATGGCAAGCAAACGGCAATTTGCGGTTTTGGGGCTGGGGCGTTTTGGCCTCAGCGCAGCGCAAACGTTGGAAGAAATGGGGTACGAAGTGCTCGGCGTGGATATGGACGAAAATCTGGTGTCGGCATTGTCGGAATCGCTTTCGCAAGTGGTTAGTTTTGATATGCGCGATGCTCGTGCGTTGGACCAGGTGGGCATTGGCAGTTTTGATGCAGTAATCATTTCCTCCAAAAATCTCGAAGCCAGTCTGATGGCGACAATGCTCTGCAAGGAACGGAATGTTCCCGAAATCCTCGTTAAGGCGATTGATGAACGTCATGCGGAAATGGCGCGCAGGCTGGGAGCCACGAAGATTATCTTTTCTGAGCGGGACATGGCGCGGCGGACGATTATGCATCTGGTTTCACCCAATGCTGTGGATTATATTGATTTAGCGGGGAGCATTAAGATTATCAATACGGCTCCGCCGAAATGGCTGGTGGGCAAGAGCATTATTGAAGCGAATTTACGCGGAAAGTACAATGTCACCATAATCGCTATTCGTCATGGCAGTGAGTTCATGGTTACGCCTTCGCCGGATTATCGCTTTACTGCAGAAGATGATATCTTCATTATCGGCAAGGATTCTTCCTTGGTGAAGTTCGAACAGGATTTTTGACTTTTTGATTTATTATCTCTTGACTTTTTGTTTTATTCGCGGTATCATTCTTATAGACTTAAATTTAGCACTCATCTTTTAAGAGTGCTAACAGAGTCGAAAGGAGGGAGCAAATGCCGGAAAAGCTGTATGAGCTGGACGAGCGCAAACAGCGGGTGCTGAAGGCCGTTATCGACGATTATATCGAGTCGGCAGAACCGGTCGGTTCACGGGCGCTGGCCCGCAAGCACGATTTGGGCGTCAGTCCGGCCACCATTCGCAATGAGATGGCGGATTTGGAAATGCTTGGGTATTTGCAGCATTTGCACACTTCCTCCGGGCGGGTGCCATCTTCCAAGGGCTATCGGTTCTATGTGGACGGCCTTATCCCGCCCAAGCCCGTCAGTGATGAAGAAAAGGCGCTGATTGACCGCTGGTACAAATCCAGGGTGCAGCGCATCGACCAGGTTTTCGAGGAAACGGCGCGCCTTATCTCAGCGATAACGAAGAATGTTTCGCTGGTGTTGGCGCCGCAGATGACGCAGGCACAGTTTCGCTGCCTGCAGTTCCTGCCATTGGATGCCCGCCGCGTGATTACGGTGCTGATGACCGATGCGGGCTTTATCGAAAACAAGATTCTGGAAATGCCTGACGGAGCAGAATTTGAGGATTTTCAGCGCATGGCGGCGGTGATTAATGAAAACTTAGCCGGACATACCTTAAAATCCATCGAGCATCATGCCTTGGCGCAAATCCGGGATGAAATCCGCGATGAAGGGCTCTATGATTCAGCGCTCTCCATCATTCAGCGGGCACTGGACAGCGGCAAGCAGGAACGCCTGTACTTAGGCGGTACGACCAAGATGCTCGAACAGCCCGAATACCACGATGTGGAAAAGGTCAAGCACATGCTCATGACCCTTGAAGAAGAAGAACTCATGAAGGATATCCTCCGGGCTCATATCGGTGATGGCCTGGAAGTCACCATCGGTCAGGAGAACGAGGACAGCCACTTCAAGGACAGCAGCATCATCACAGCGACCTATCATTTGGATGGTGAGCTGTTAGGTACGATTGCGGTGCTCGGGCCGACCCGCATGGAGTACGCCAAGGCCATGAGCCTCTTGGAGTACATGAACAACAATTTAACCAACGTTATCAAACGCTTTCACTGGTAGTTGCTGGTAACAAAGCGAAATATAATTACCTTGGAAAGAGGTGAATGAATTGCCATCATTCATGAAAGATGAATTAAAAAAGAAGGATGAGCAAAAGCTGGAGGAAATGCAGCAGGAAATCAACGCTGCTGATTCTGATGAAGCCGACGAGGCAGAAGCCGCCAGCGAAAGCGCAGAAACTGAAGCAGAAAACAAGGATTCTCAGGACGAAGCTGCTGCCCAGATTGAAAAATTGACGGCAGAGCTCAAGGAGAAGGAAGACCGTGTCCTGCGCCTGCAGGCGGATTTTGAAAACTTCCGCCGCCGCACGAGCAAGGAAAAGGAAGAACTCTCCGCAGTGGTTACCCAGGGAATGCTCAAAGATATGCTGCCGCTTTTGGACAACTTCGAGCGCGCCATGGCCGCTGAAGCCAAAGACGGCGAGGCTTTCCAGAAGGGCGTGGAAATGATTTTCACGCAGTTCACGGAAATCCTCAAGAAAAATGGTCTGGAGCATATCGAAGTGGAAGGTCAGAAATTTGACCCGAACTTCCATCAGGCCGTGATGCGCGTGCAGAATGCAGATATGGAAGATGATGACATCGCTCAGGAACTGCAGAAGGGCTACATGGTCAAAGGCCGTGTAATCCGTCCGAGCATGGTGCAGGTAGTTGCTAATTAATTCGTTAATAAAGTTTTTTTAGGAGGATATATCATGTCAAAAGTTATTGGTATTGACTTAGGTACGACGAACTCCGTTGTATCCGTTATGGAAGGCGGCGAACCGACCGTTATCACGAACCCGGAAGGCAGCCGTATTACCCCGTCTGTTGTTGGTTTCACGAAGGACGGCCAGCGCCTCGTTGGTCAGCTCGCTAAGCGTCAGGCTGTGTCCAACCCGGACCGCACGATTGCTTCCATCAAACGCCATATGGGCGAAAATGACTACAAGGTCAGCATTGATGGCAAGGATTACACCCCGCAGGAAATCTCCGCTATGGTTCTGCAGAAGCTCAAAGCTGACGCCGAAGCATATCTGGGCGAAACCGTAAGCCAGGCTGTTATCACGGTTCCGGCTTACTTCAACGACAGCCAGCGTCAGGCTACCAAAGATGCTGGTAAGATTGCCGGCCTCGAAGTTCTGCGTATCATCAACGAACCGACGGCAGCTGCTCTGGCTTATGGCCTCGACAAGGACGAAGACGAAACGGTTCTCGTATTCGACCTCGGCGGTGGTACGTTCGATGTATCCATCCTCGAACTCTCCAGCGGTACGTTTGAAGTTCTCGCAACCAACGGTGATACTTACCTCGGCGGTGATGACTTCGACCAGAAGGTTATGGACTGGATGGTAGAAGAATTCAAGAAGGAAAACAGCATTGACCTGTCCCAGGACAAGATGGCTGCTCAGCGCCTCAAAGAAGCTGCCGAAAAAGCGAAGATTGAGCTGTCCAGCATGACCCAGACGAACATCAACCTGCCGTTCATCACGGCTGATGCTACGGGCCCGAAACACCTCGACCTCACGCTGTCCCGCGCGAAGTTCGATGAACTGACCCGTGACCTCGTAGAACGCACGATGGAACCGACCCGCAAGGCTATGGCTGACGCTGACCTCTCCGGCAGCGACATCAGCAAGGTTATCCTCGTTGGTGGTTCTTCCCGTATCCCGGCTGTGCAGGAAGCTATCCGTCAGTTCCTGGCCAAAGAACCGTCCAAGGGCGTAAACCCGGATGAATGCGTATCCGTTGGTGCGGCTATTCAGGGTGGTGTACTGGTCGGCGAAGTTAAGGATGTACTGCTCCTCGACGTTACGCCGCTGTCCCTCGGTATCGAAACCCTCGGCGGTGTCTGCACGAAGATCATCGAGCGCAATACGACGATTCCGACGCACAAGAGCCAGGTATTCTCCACGGCTGCGGATAACCAGCCGTCCGTTGATATCCATGTTCTGCAGGGCGAACGTGAAATGGCTGCCGGCAACAAGACGCTGGGCCGCTTCGAACTCTCCGATATTCCTCCTGCACCGCGTGGTGTTCCTAAGATTGAAGTTTCCTTCGATATCGATGCCAACGGTATTGTGCATGTATCTGCTAAAGACCTCGGCACGGGCAAGGAACAGAAGATTACGATTCAGTCCGATGGCGGCATGACGAAGGAAGACATTGACCGTATGGTTAAGGAAGCCGAAGCTCATGCAGCTGAAGATAAGAAGCAGAAAGAAGCCGTTGAGGTTAAGAACCAGGGCGAAAGCCTTGCATATCAGGCCGAAAAGACGCTGAAAGACCTCGGCGACAAGGCAGATAAGACGCAGGCTGCTAATGTTCAGGCTGGCATTGACAAGCTCAAAGAAGCCCTCAAGGGTGGCGATACGGATGCTATCAAGAAGGCTACGGAAGAACTGCAGAAGCCGCTCTACGAAATGAGCGCAGCAGCTTATCAGCAGGCTCAGGCCGCTGGCGCACAGGGTGTACCGGGCGCAGATGCAGGCGCTGGTGCTCAGCAGCAGGCTAAGGCTGATGATGATGTAGTTGATGCCGAATATACGGAAGTCAAAGACGATAAGAAATAATTAGAGGTTTTTGATGGATTATTGGGAGCCGCAGGGCTCCCAATAGTTTTTAAGGATGGTGCAACGTGAGCGAAAAACGCGATTATTATGAGGTGCTGGGCGTTAGTAAAGGTGCCTCGGAAGCCGAAATCAAAAAGGCTTATAAAAAAATGGCCCGCAAATATCATCCCGACCTGAACCGTGACGACCCGAAAACCGCTGAAGAAAAGTTCAAAGAGGTCAATGAGGCCTATGATGTCTTAAAGGACCCGCAGAAAAAAGCTGCTTATGACCAGTTCGGCCATGATGCCTTCCAAAATGGCATGGGCGGTGGCGGAGCCGGTGGTTTTGGCGGCTTCGGCGGTGGCTTTGGTGGTTTTGGCGGCGGTGCTGAAGGCTTCGGGGATATCTTCGATATGTTCTTCGGCGGCGGTGGCCGCCGCTCCAGCGGCCGTCCCGGTCCGGAACGCGGCAGCGACCTGCGTTATGATTTGGAAATCACCTTTGAAGAAGCGGCCTTTGGCAAAGAAGCTGAGCTGAATGTTCCCCGCACGGAACAGTGTGACCACTGCCATGGCACGGGCGCAGCGCCGGGCACCAGCCCGGAAACCTGCCCTGACTGTAATGGTACGGGCACTCGCCAGACTGTGGCCAATACGCCGTTTGGCCGCATGGTCAATCAGACGACTTGCGGACGCTGTCATGGTACAGGCAAGATTGTCAAGAATCCTTGCTCGAACTGTAATGGCACAGGCCGCAAAAAGGTTACGCGGAAAATCAAGGTCAATATCCCGAAAGGTGTGGACAATGGTTCCCGCGTGCGCGTAAGCGGCGGCGGTGAAGCCGGCGTCCGTGGCGGCGGCAATGGCGACCTCTACGTTTACATCTTCATCAAGCCGCATAAGATTTTCCGGCGTGAAGGCTATGATGTGATTGTAGAAGTGCCGGTTTCCTTCGTACAGGCAGCGCTGGGTGACAAGGTACAGGTGCCGACCATTGACGGTCCGGTGGAAGTCAAGATTCCGGCCGGCACGCAGTCAGGCAAAATCCTGCGCCTGCGCGAGCGCGGCATTCCGCATCTGCGTGGCAATGGGCGTGGTGATGAGCATGTGGTCATCAAAGTGCTCACGCCGCAGAACCTCAACCAGCGCCAGAAGGAACTCCTCAAAGAGTTCGGCGAAATCAGCGGGGATAAGGTGAATCCGGAGCAGAAGAGCTTCCTGGATAACATCAAAAATCTCTTTAAAAAATAAATATGAGGTTAACGCGTGGCGGCAGGACAGGTGACTGTCTGCGCTGCGCTATGACCTTTGGCTAAAAATCTTTTTTGCCTTTTATAAAACGCAAAGTACTTAAACTCACTTCGTTCAGACAAAAGTACTTTGCGTTTTTGTAGTGGTGGGCAAAAAAGATTTTCTTAACGCCAAAGGTCAAACGCTTCGTCGCAGACAGTCACCAGCCCTGCCGCCACGAAGTTAAAGCCTTCCAACTTTTTGGGGATAATTCTACGAAAAAGCATAATTTAGGATATAGCTGCTTTTATTCTGGAGTTACGTTTTTCCAAGAAATCCATCTCCGCATCAATATATTTCAGATATTCTTCAACAGTCTGCGGTAATGTTTGACCTGTAAAACTACCGTCCCCTAGCCAAAAGCGTATATTCTTGTAATCTTCCGTAACACAGTCCTGCAAGTAGAAAAAGTCCACATAGCCTTTGAAGTCATTGAATAATGCAAAGAAATCACGGTCATATTCCATAACATCCGTGAGTGGGCTGGATTCGCCGTTGTAGTATCGTCTGATACATTCCATAGTCAAATCCCATCTGTCACGAATCCTTTTGTCAGTACCTCGGCGTTGATTCATACTGTTGCGATGTTTTGGGAAAATTATTGTGCCGCCAATAGTATATGCCTTATGTAGAAAATCCTCCATGAATGCTTTGTAGTCAGGTAAATGTTTTATGACAGCTTCAATGGTCTTTCTATTGTCTCTGTATCGAAAACTAGCCAAGATAGAATCACTGCCGAAATATAGATTACGCCAACTAAGATAATTTAATCCAGAACACCTAGACAGCTCAAACGACTCACCATTAGGTAAAATCTTGCTCCATAGCAGTTGATGGTATCTTTGCAAGGTGGGGCTGCAAGCGTCAGGGTCGCAAGCTCCTGCTCCTAGTCCCTCATTCCGTGACCAAAAGCCATCCCAGTAGCCTGGAGAATCCATAGTGAAATCAAAAGATACATCGATTTTTTTCTGATTCATAATCCTCGCATATCTCCATTAGATAATTTCCCAAATGAAATCAACAGTATCTTCCCCTTCTACATTATCTGGCTGTATTTGGGCTGGTGATTCTTGTTCGCCTTTTCCCATCCATACTGGTATATCTATATAATCGAATTCCACCTTACTCCAAGAATACTCTATGTGCAGGAGCTTACCTAATTTTACACCAGATGCTTTGCAAAGTACGTTTGCTTTACGATGAGCATCTTCAGCTGCAGATTCCATGATACGGTCTCGCATTATGCGAACATCCTTTACTGTAAATGCAATCGAAGCCTCTGGTTTAGCGGTGCATTTTTCAATGGCAGTCATTGCCTTGGTTATTTTTTCCCTATCCAAGTCGAAAGATAGCTTTAATGTATGTCGGTATTTATATCCCACAAAGACATTTTGATATCTTGTGCGCCCAAATTCGTTGTACTCCTCGCTTTCATAATCAGAATCGATAGAAAATTTCACCGTTTTTAGTTCATCTGCTTCAAATCCAGCATTTACTATCGCTTCACGCAATAGCTCTACTTTTTTTGACCCAATTTGCATAACATAAGCATATTCTTTATGAATTGCGGTCAACTTTAGCGTAATTGTGACATTATCTGGAGGCATTGATGCTGTTCCCATGCCTTTTATGTGAATTGTCCTTACTTTTTCCATGTTGAATCTTCCTCCGTTTTTCACGCTTTGTATGGCGTATATCAGATATTATTAGAATAATATTCATCATGGTATTTTCGGTGTGCAGATGTGGTTTTCCTGCAATTCCTTGATTATTTGCCCTTATGATTTACATAGTTCTGAGTGTTACATCGCAGTGTTAAGTTTCGGCTGGCAGTGAGGAGGGGAGGGGCGGGGGTGACTTTCTGAAACGTTTGACAAGCCTGTCTAAGTGGAAGAAAGTCATCCCCGCCCCTCCCCTCCGTCTTTACAGAAGAAGAAAAAAATCTCTTGCAAACGTCACCGGGAAATGGTATAATCTTCTAGTCGTGAGACAAATAAGTTTTGAGTTGAAATAACATTTCAACCTCTGCTCCTGTGTGAGCAGGAGCCAAAGACCAGAGAGGGAGGTGATTTCGTGAGAAAGTACGAAGTCATTTTTATCGTGAAACCGATGGAAGAAGAAGCTACGAACGCTGTTATCAGCAAGTTCACTAAGCTCATCACCGAAAACGGCGGTACTATCGATAAAGAAGATCGTTGGGGCAAGAAGCGTCTTGCTTATGAGATCAAAGACTGCACTGAGGGTTTCTATGAACTGCTCTACGTTACCTGCGAACCCGCATGCGTAGCTGAGTGCGACCGTGTAATGAAGATTACGGACGGTATCCTCAAGCACATGATCGTGAAAAACGACGAAGAGTAATTAGAAGTACGCCAATTTTTGGCGTCAGGGAGGATGTATCATGAATAAGGCAATACTGATAGGCCGTCTGACCCGTGACCCGGAAGTGCGTTATACGCAGTCCGGCACTGCAGTATGTACCTTTACGTTGGCTGTCGATAGACGTTTTGCCCGTAAGGATGCTAACGATGGTCAGCCTACGGCGGATTTTATTCCCATCGTTGTATGGAGCAAGCTGGCTGAAGTTTGCGGCAACAACTTGGTGAAAGGCCGCCGGATTTCTGTGGAAGGCCGTATTCAGGTAAGAAGCTACGATGCACAAGATGGCACGAAGCGTTATGTGACGGAAATCGTAGCAAGTGAAGTAGAGTTCCTGGATTCCAAGGGTTCTGCTCCTCAGGCTGGTGGTTTTGGTGCTCCGGCACCGGCTGCACCGCAGTCTGCGCCTGTTGATGGTTTCGGCCCGTCCATCCCTGACGAAGAAATCCCGTTTTAAGTTAGGAGGGAATTACTTTGATGAGACGTGACAGAAGCAGAAGACCTCGTAGAAAGGTCTGCTCGTTCTGCGTAGACAAGGTCGAACATATCGACTATAAAGACGTGGCAAAACTCCGTCGCTTCATTACGGAGCGCGGCAAGATCCTGCCCCGTCGTATCTCCGGCAACTGCGCTAAGCATCAGCGCCAGGTGACTGTTGCCATCAAACGTGCTCGCAATATCGCATTGCTGCCGTTCACTGCTGAATAAGCAAAATTGCAAGCCTTCCCTTCGGGGAGGGCTTGTTTTCGTTTGGGAGGAGAAGATGGATGCAGGAACGATTGGAACTTTTTTTACAAATGCTCACCGACCCTAAACGGCTGAAACTGCGATTATTTATTGAAGGCAATATTATCGGCATCTTTACGGGGCTGATCGGCAATTTCATCGCGCTGAGCCGGCTGCTGCTCTCCATGGCAGATGACGGACTCCTCCCGGGGAAACTGGCGGAGACGGACAGCCAGCGGGTGCCGCGCCAGGCCATCCTCTGCATCCTTCTGGTTTCGGTCCTGCTGCCCTTTTTCGGCCGCACCGCGATCAGCTGGATCGTGGACGTGACGACGGTCGGCGCGACGATTGCCTACGCTTTTGCCTCGGCCGCCGCCTGGAAGGAGGCCGCGAAGGAGAAGAAACGGATCTTCGTGTTCACCGGCGCGCTGGGCATGGTGGTTTCGCTGATGTTTGCGATGGAGTTCCTGATTCCGAACATCGTCGCGGTGAAAACCCTGTCGACGGAGTCCTACCTGATTCTGGCGGCCTGGGGAATCCTCGGCCTCATCGCGTTCCGGGCGGTGCTGAAGCATGACACGGGCAACCGCCTGGGCCGCTCCATCGTGGCCTGGATCGTGCTGCTGGGGCTGATTATCTTTACCTCCGGCGTCTGGCTGCGCCAGACCACCGATATCGCCGTTGAAAAATCTGAGACCGTGATTCATCAGAACTTCTCCGCCATTCCGGCCGACGGGGAGGACGGGAGCGTTCCCCCGGCGGAGCAGAAGGTGCAGCAGGCGCTGAACAACATTGATTCGACCCTGGGCGTCAGCCTGACCGTTCAGTCGCTGCTGATCGTGGTCTCCCTGGTGATTCTGTTCAACATCTATG
>CADBYQ010000020.1 GCA_902798865.1 Pseudoselenomonas ruminantium
ATCAGGACGGTCTGGTAGATGCGGGCGTTCCGCAGGCCGAGCCGGATGGCGACGGTCGTCCGGTTGGCGGCATCGGTTTTCATGTCACGGATGTTATTGACATTCAGCACCCCGATGCTGAAGAAACCCATCCCGGCCGCAGGCAGCAGCAACGCCCAGCCCGGCACGGTATGCGCCACGACGAAGTAGGCGCCCAGCACGGCGACAAGGCCGAAGAACAGGAAGACGAACACATCGCCCAGACCGCGGTAGCCATAGGGGTTGCGGCCCAGGGTGTACTTCATGGCCCCGCTGATCGCGGCGAAGCCCAGCAGGACGAGACAGAGACCGTCCAGGCTGAAGATCCGGCCGAAACTGACCTTGATCATGGCCAGGCCGAACACCACGCAGAGCCCCACGAAGAGCGCAATGAGTCGCTTCATGTCCGTCACGGTCAGGGCGCCGCCGTTGAGCCCGTATGCCGGCCCCTGGCGGTCCGCCGTGTCCGTCCCGTGGAGGACGTCGCCCAGTTCGTTGCTCAGGTTCGACAGGATCTGCAGGGAGACCGTCGTCAGCACCAGGAAGAGGACGGCCAGGCCCTTGACCTTATAATCCGCCACGGCCAGCAGGGTCCCGAGCAGGACGCCGGCCAGCGGCGCACCGACGATCGTGGAAATCAAAAGCGACGTCAGCATCAGCGAGGTTGCTCTTGCGCGTTCGCCTGCGGCAAACCAGCGCGGGAATAACACCGAGTAGATTACCGGATACAAGCTGGCTTCTGACGCCCCCAGCAGGAACCGGCACAAGTAGAATTCCGACGGCGTTTTGACAAAGGCCATATACACGCACACCAATCCCCAGGTGAACATGATACGGGCAATCCATTTCGTGGCCGAGAACTTCGCGGCCACCAGCGACCCTGGCACCTCAAAGAGCAGATAGCCGATGAAGAAAATCCCGGCGCCCATGCCGAAGATTTCCGGTGTCAGCCAGGGCATATCCTCAGTCATGGTCAGTTTGGCATAAGCCACATTGACCCGGTCAATGCAGGCAATGATGGATACCAAAAACACCGGCAGGATGATGCGCCAGTCCCGTTTGCTTTTTAAGCGTTCAAGATTTACAGCTTCCATAATGATTCCTCCCCAATATAAGTCCTTTATAATAATGAAATAAAAAAAGCCCGTCCCGCGAAGGGACGGACTCATTATCCGTGTTACCACCCAAATTCCCTGCGCAGCCGCAGGGCACTCTGCTACGTACCATCATACGCGGTTTCTGTAACGGGAAACGCCCGTGGCCGCTTACTGCATTGAACAAAAAGACTTCAGCGCCATACCTCAAGGATGATTTTCCATTTGCGCTGGACTATCGGCTCCCACCTTTCCGACTCGCTGGCAATCCGCAGACAAATTTACTCTTTCCTATCATCAGCTGTATTCTATGTATAGATTTTTGTTTTCCAAATCACATAACACATACTAGCACCGAAGTGTAAACTTGTCAACCTCATTTTCAAAATCCGGCAGGAAATTCTTCTCATTTCGCGAAGTAGTATAAAAAAACAAGTTCATATATCTCATTTATCACGGAAGAAAGCGAGTGTGATTACCATGCCCAAGGGCAGTATTAAGACTTTATTTGTGGTCAGCATTATCCTGCTCACCGGTATACTGTTGAGCATACAGACCTTTATCAACATCGGCCAGTTTAAAGGCAGTATGGAAACACAGGTCAAGGCCACTTTGGAAGGTCACGCCGGGGAAATCACCGGCAAGCTCGACCAACGGATTTTACAGGTAGCGCAGAAAACCAGCGGCCTTGCCTTAGGGGTCAGCCAGCTCAAAAGCTACGATACAGATGTCATGTTTGGCATGGCGGACGGCTATGTGCTCTCCGACCCGCTGATTATCGGCAGCGGCTTTTGGTTTGAGCCGTTTGCCTATGATGCAGGTATTGAGTATTACGGCCCGTATCGCACCAAGGGCAATGACAACAAAGTTTCCCTCGACATGAGCTACAGCAACGCCGAATATGGTTACACCAAATTTGACTGGTATCTGAATGCCATGAAGGCCCCGGGTACCGTTGCCTGGACAGGGCCTTATCTCGACGAAGTAAGCCATACCACCATGCTCACGTCGGCAGCCGCTGTCCAGAAAAACGGCAAGGCTGTCGGTACGGTCACGGTGGATATCGGCATTACGGAACTGGAAGATTATGTCAAGGGCATTACCATCGGCAACAGCGGCTATGCGTTCCTCGTCAGCCAGGAGGGGTTCTATCTGGCCTCCAAGGATGACAGCAAAAACATGAAGACCAAGATTACCGAGGAGAGCAACAAGGATTTAAGTGCCTTAGGTCAGAAAATTGTCGGTCTCTCCAATCTTGAACTCGTGGAAACCGATGTTTTCGGTGAAGACAGTTATGTTATGGGTGTTCCCCTCTGCATTGACAATATGAAGCTCGTACTTGTTGCGCCTAAGGCAGATTATCAGGAAGCGGTCACCAACGCCATCTACACAAGCATCATTATGGCTCTTTTGGTTATGATTATCCTCTGTGCTGCCATGATTGCCATCTTCAACCGTCGCGTAGGTTCGCCGATTTCCCATCTGATGGAAGAAGCCAGCAAGGTTGCCGGCGGCGATTTGACACGCAGGGTGAACATCTCTGCCGATGATGAAATGGGCACATTGGGCGACTCCCTCAATCATATGATTGAAAATATCCGCGGCGTCATCGGTCATGTAAACGATATGACCAAGCATGTAGCGGAGGCCAGCGACCAGCTCACCACCAGCGCCGACCAGTCGGCACAGGCCTCTCATATGGTCGCGGAAAGCATTGTTTCCATCGCCGAAGGAGCCAGTGAACAGGCCATCGAAGCCAGCAATATTCAAAATACAGCCGAAGAAGTAACCAACACCGCGCAGCATATCGTCAGCGGTACGCAGAAGGTGCTGGAACATGCCATCAGTGCCCGGGATAAAATTGACACCGGACGCAGTGCTATCCAGGAAGCCGTAAAGCAGATGAACAATATCACGGCGACTACCGACAGCATTCAGACCTCGATTAACAAACTGAACACCAGTTCCCAACAGATTTCCGATATCGTGCAGATGATTACGAGCATTGCCGAGCAGACCAATCTGCTGGCCCTCAATGCGGCAATCGAAGCCGCCCGCGCCGGCGAAGCAGGCCGTGGCTTTGCAGTCGTTGCCGATGAGGTGCGGAAACTTGCGGAAAGCTCTAACGAATCCTCCCAGCAGATTGCCCAGCTCGTACAAGGCAACCTCAGCGATATGAAATCGGCCGTCGAAGCCAGCAGCAGCGGTGCGCAAAGTGTACAGGCCGGCATCGACACCGTACAGTCGGCTGACCAGGTATTTGCCGAAATCGTCACGGTTATTGATGACCTGACAGAGCAAATCAAGAAAATCGCCCAGGGCATTGAATCCATGGCGAAGGAAAACGAAAATATGCTCAAAGCCAGCATCAACATTGCCGGCACCAGCGGCAAGAATTCCGATGAAGCGCAGTCCGTATCGGCTGCCGGCGAGGAGCAGAGTGCCTCCATGCACGAAATCTCCGATGCCGCCCGCAACCTTGCCCAGTTGGCCAGCGATTTGCAGACCGAAATGAACAAGTTCAAACTTTAATAAAAAATCAAGAGATTTTTCATCTAGGTTGCATAGAGTATTGTTTTTTTGATATGGCAATGATATAATAGGAGTTAACAAGAGACAAGGATTAGAAAAATCCCCCGCGATGGCAGTCGCAGGGGATTTTTTGTATCTTATTATCCTTTCGCCGATACCTCGTTGTAAACGTCCTTGAGCAGGGTTTCCTTGCGCAGGGACTGACATTCGCAATTGTGTACCTCGGCCTCAATATTACGGATGGTTTCGAGGATAATCTCACCAATCATCGGCGCATCATCATAGAAGATATCCGCCATATCCTGATGGGACCATTTTTCCTTGATGCCCTCGCCGTAATTCACCGTGAAGTACAGCCCGGCATAGCAGGCACCGATTTCCCGTGCGAGATAGACTTCGGGGCAGATGCTCTGCCCTACGATATCGGCATGGCCATTCATCATGGCCACTTCTGCGGGGCTTTCAAAATGACGGCCATCGGTCACGGCATAGGTACCGCGGGTGAACACTCTTCCGTCAAAACGCTTTTTCGTGGATTCAATCAGGGCCTTGCGCATTTCCGGGCACAGGGCATCGCGCATTACGAGCAGATAGCGGCCGTCCAGCATAACATCCTTGCGCACCGACAGGTCAAGATAATCGTCAGGAATAATGAAATCCCGCAAGTCTAAAAGCTTATTGACCGTGCCAACGCCACCCTCGGAAATAATGCGCTTGACGCCGGCCTCGCGGAAAACCCAGAATACCTGCCGCGAAGCATCGGCACGGGTTACGCCGCTGCGCCAGCCATGCATTTTGACCGTGAGTACGCGCTTTTCGCCCACGCGAAACAGGCGCATAGCCGGGCTTTCGCCGTAGGGCGTGTCAAAGCGCAGATTATCGGCCAGAATTTCCACATCATCAGCTTTGACGTTTGCCGGGAAATTACTGGAAAGTGTACCCGAACCGCCGACAACAGCGTAGGCAGCTGCGGGAATTTTTGCTTCAATCATCGTTATATCTTCTCCTATCGTACGCATGCCTTCCCCACTCCCTCAAGGGGAAGGCTTTTAAAATCGTCTTATTACATTGTACTCTGTATCTCTTTGAGCTGCTTGTTTGCCAGCACCTTTTATCATATCCACCATCTTTTGGATGGACATTTCATACTGCGTGCCGGCAGCCCGCACGACGTTTTCTTCAAGCATGATACTGCCGAGGTCATCGGCACCAAAGCCCAAGGTCAGCTGGCCAATACGCTCGCCCTGCGTAACCCAGGAGCCTTGGATGTGCTTGATATTGTCCATATACAAACGGGTCACGGCCAGCGTCTTCATGTAATCCCAGCCGCTGGTCTTTTTGCCACCCAATTCCGTATTGCCGGGCTGGAAGGTCCAGGTGATAAAAGCGCGGAATCCGCCGGTCTTGTCCTGCAGGCGGCGGATTTTTTCCATATGCTCAATGCGCTGGGCCATGGTTTCGCCAAAGCCAATAACCATGGTAGCGGTACTCTCCATGCCAATGCTATGGGCGCACTCCATCACATGGAGCCAGTCTTCCGTCATGATTTTCTTGGGACTGACCTTTTGCCGCACTTCGTCCACAAGGATTTCCGCGCCGCCGCCAGGCAGGCTGTCCAGGCCCGCTTCCTGCAAGCGTTTCAGCGTATCAAGAATCGAAAGCCCTGCCTGTTGGGCAAAATACTGGATTTCCGTTGCCGTGAACGAATGAATGGTAATCTGCGGGTATTTTTCCTTGATGCTGCGCAGCATATTCTCGTAATAATCCAAACCTAAATCCGGGTAAAGGCCACCTTGAATCATAACCTGCGTGCCGCCTGCCGCTACGGTTTCGCCTACTTTTTGCAAGATTTCCTCATTGGTCAGCAAGTATGCATCCTTGGACTCCTTGCGGCGGAAAAACGCACAAAATCTGCACTCGTTTTTGCACACATTGGTGTAATTGATATTGCGGTCAACGATGAAGGTCACGGTATCATCAAAGAGCTGCCGCCGCCGTTCATCAGCGCGGATGCCCAGTTCGATAGGGTCACCATCGGTCAGCAGGCGTACACCCGCATCCACGGACAGGCGCGTATCCTGTTTTTTCCCTTTCGCTTTCATGCCTGCACCTCCCGATAAAAGGTATCCCGCTGCACCGGCTCATAGCCTGTTTCGCGGATAAAGCGTTCCAAGTCGCTGCGGGTAATCCCCGTATTGGTCTGGGCGCCTGCCGCATGGATAATCTTTTCCTCGCCAATGGTGCCGTCCAAATCGTCAGCGCCAAAGCCCAAAGCAAGCTGCGCAATCGGCATGGTCAGCATAATCCAGAAGGCCTTGATATGGTCAAAATTATCGAGTATCAGGCGGGAAAGCGCCAGCATCTTCATATCCTCCCAGGAGCCAACACGCTTTAAGCCCTGCTCCTCGCCCAATTCCGTATTGGCTGGGTGGAAGGGGAACAGCATAAACGCCTGAAAACCATGCGTTTCATCCTGCAGGTCCCGCAGGGTGATTAAATGCTGCAGACGTTCCTCTATCGTTTCCACATGACCATACATGATGGAGGCATTCGTGCGGATTCCAAGCTTATGCGCCGTGCGCATAACGTCCAGCCATTCCGCCGTGGCAGCCTTCTTGGGACAGATAATCTCCCGCACCCGGTCGGAGAGGATTTCCGCACCGCCGCCGGGCAGGCTGTCGAGTCCTGCTTCTTTAAGCTCGGTCAGCACTTCCAAAATGCTCTTGCCGCTGATTTTGGCAAAGTTCACGATTTCCACAGGAGTAAAAGCTTTGACATCCGCTTCCGGCAGTGCCGCCCTCACCTGCCTGACGATATTCTTGTAATAAGCAAAATCCTTATCGGGGTGCAGGGCGCTGACGATATGGATTTCCGAGAGATTTTTCAGTTCTTTGGCGCTGTCCAAAATCCTTTCCACATCATCCGTTTCCAGCACAAAGCCCCGCTTATCCCCGTCCTTTACCTGAAAGGCACAAAGGGGGCAGTTTGCGCTGCAGATATTGGTCAGGTTGATATGGCGGTTTACGGTATAAAAGACCTTTTTGCCGCTTTTGGCTTCCTTCATGCGGCGGGCGCATTTGGCCAGGAAGAGCAGGTCATTATCTTCATATAGCGCAAGCGCATCGGCAAGCGTCAGCCGTTCACCGGCAGCCGCTTTAATTCGCGCCAGTTTTATCTTCTCCATGCGTCCTCCTCAAGCAAATTTCCGCAAGATGTTGAAATTGCAGTCACAGGCTGCCGGAATGCGGCCGGCCTCCCGAATAATACGAATAATCTTGTCCTCAGACAGCGAGGTGGGGCTTTCCGCACCGGCATCGTGGAGAATGGTCTCCTTGTGCACGGTGCCATCAATATCGTTGGCGCCAAAGCCCAAAGCCACCTGTGCCACAGGTACCGTGAGCATGACCCAATACGCCTTGATATTGGTAAAGTTATCGAGCATCAGGCGGGAAATCGCCATGGTGCGCAAGTCGTCCCAATGCGAGGTCTGCTTGATTTTAAGCCCCAGTTCCGTGTTCTTGGGCAGGAACGGGAAGCAGATAAAGGTCTGGAAGCCGCCGGTTTCATCCTGCAATTCGCGCAGGCGCAGCAGGTGGTCGACACGTTCCTCCAAGGTTTCAATATGGCCGTACAGCATACTGGCGTTGGACTTAATGCCCAGCTTATGCGCGGTTCTCGCCACTTCGAGCCACTCATCAGCCGTGGCCTTGTTGGGGCAGAGCTCATCCCGCACGCGGTCGGAGAGGATTTCCGCACCACCGCCGGCAATGGCCTGCAGGCCGCCTTCATCGCGCAGACGAATCAGCACTTCTTCCACAGACAGCCCAGAGATTTGCGCAAAATGCGTAATCTCCACGCCGGTAAAGCCCTTCATATAAAGCTGAGGATAGGTTTCATGGATGGCCTTGACAATCCCCAGATAATGGTCAAAACTCCAGGTCGGATGCAGGCCGCTGACCACATGCAGCCCGGCAAGATTCGGGTCTTTCATGGCATCGGCCACAAGATTCAACGCCTGCTCCTTGGTCATCTCATAAGCACCTTTTTCATCACAATCCCGGCCAAAGGCACAGAATTTGCAATGGGATGTACAGATATTGGTCAGATTCACATGGCAGTTCACGTTGTAATAGACGATATCCCCACACTTGCGCTTCCGCACCTTGTCGGCCATAGCGCCCAGCCAGGCGATATCGTGGCAGTGAAACAGCCGTATGCCATCCTCACGGCTAAGCCTTTCCCCTCGCTCAATCTTTTCTTCTATATCCTTATACTCTTCTGCAGCTAACATATCCGTCCTCCACATCATAAACATACTTTATTATTATAACGCCATTGTTCAAGTTTTGCTATAAACAAAAATAAATCATAAAGTTGACCAGGTTAATTTTTTAATGGAAATTTAATGCCCCTCTTCTTGTATTTTAATATTCAACTCCTATAATAAGCCATGTAGTAAGGAATTAACAACTCACATAACTTTTGTAAAGGAGATGTGTAAGATGTTCAGCAAGAAAAATGTAAAAATGACAGCCGTTGCCCTCGTCGGTGTTATGAGCCTGGGGATTGGTTCTCTCACCGCCACGGCAGCAGAAGCCAGCCCGTTTCATCACGGGCATAACTATGAGGTTCAGGAACTTGCCAGCAAGCACCATCGCTCTCATCCGAAGAAATATTCGGAAGGTGAGCGCAACACGGCCGCTATTGTCGGTGCCGTAGTCGGTGCAATCATTGCCAAGAACACCTGATTTTAATTTACGATAATTCTTCCTCACGAAGGATTATACATACATTCGATTCCTAAATTCTCTAATTCTCTGCTAAAAAGGACATGCCCCCACAGCATGTCCTTTTTGGTATGTTTATTTATCTTTATTCACATGGATATCTTTTATGCCATAGAAAATGCACAGACCATGCTTGGTTACACCATTATCGAAATCCGCAAAGAAGACATGGCGCAGCGCCCGGTTCTGCATCGCAATCGGCTCCATATAGGCAATCGGCTCGCCCTTTTGTGCCGCCTCCTGCACGATGGCAAGGCGGGCATCGTTTTCCTGGCGCATCGTGTAGGTAACCAGTATAGCTGCCGACATGGTAAACACCGCCAGCCCCAAAGCCCCTGCGGTCAAAACCTTTTGTCCATGTTTAGCGAAATAGCCGCGAATCAAAGGCTCCCGCAAAATGGCAATCGCCGCAATGATAATCATGGCCACCGAACTAAAGGTTGCCCGGGCCGGGAAGGTCGGTGCAGCAATCATCACGAAATTGTTCAGCAAAGCCAAGGCCAGCATACAGCCCGCATAACGCACAGCGGGGAATACCTGCCAAACATCTCTTGCTTTGACCTTCTCAGCCAGCAGCTTGATAACCGGCGTGGTCAGTCCCAGCTGCTTTTTGACCAAGGCGTAGACAAAGAAGATGGTCAGCCAGTAAATGGCCATCTCGTCAAAGCCCTTAAACAGATTGTCAAAATGGTCAATGGTCTTCTGCTTGGTCAGCCCCAGCGGCACCATCACAGCCGCATAGAGGATATCCCTTACCGTCCAAGCCACGAAACTGCCGTTGAAGTAAGAAACGACCAGCAGCAGGATAAGCCCTAAAATCAGCCATTGCCGCCAGCCAAAACGCATCTGCCCGCGCTCAATCCGTTCGCCCCTGCGACTTGCCAGGTCCAGCTTAAAAATGCGCCATGCGCAAAGCAGGAGCAAGACCATCGGCAGGATATAGAGCAGCATTTCACCATTGCCCGCAAACTGATTGCCGATATGCGCAAAAATGCCTTTACCCGCACCCTGGTCGTCATAACGGACGAAATTGCCCGGCGCACCTACAAGGCCGATAAGCCCCAGCAATGCGCCCAAAGCGCCGGCGGGCATCCAGCCCGCCATTTTTCCCTGCCGGCGCAGATACCAACTGGTACCAGCCGTCAGCGCCACCACGGTCACGGCCAGATTTTCCACCGACCAACCCGCGATAATGCCCAGCAGGAACATGGGCAGGATTGCCCATTTGCCCAACACCGACGTATCTTTGGCCAGCGTAATATTGTAGGGCAGGAGGAACAATGCCGCCGGCACGGCCGACCAGAGGTAAACCGTAGAGCCGCTTTTCCAGACAGCGACTTCACCAAAGTGCGGGAAGGACAGCCAGGCCAAAAGGCCCGTAACCGCCAGCATCAACGGCTCCTGCCGCCATTCCACCGAGCGGCGGGCATGAAAGTACATCAGCACCACCAAGGCCGTAAACATCAGGGCATTGGCAATATCAAAAGCAAACTTGCCCGCCCAAAGGAAGAAATTCAAACATAACACCGTAAACATGCGCCCGCCATGGAGCATATAATGACGATAGGCAGAATAGATTACATCCTGAACACTGCTCAGGTGCTCTGCCGTCATCCACACCACCGAATAATCGTAATCATCACGATGCAGCGGCATCAAATAGTTCAATACCAGCATCAGCAGAAAGATTCCAGTAAGCACCAGTAAATTCCTGCCCAAATGGTTTTGACTCTGCGACAAATCCTCACACTCCCCTGTCATCACTTGCGTTCATGAGGCAGCCATTCAGCCCGGCTGCCATAAATCATCTTTTTCCCGTTGTGTTCATCTATCAGGTAGACCGGCCTGCCCTTGCTCTCCGTAAACACGCGCCCCAGATACTCACCGATAATGCCCAGGGACAACAGCTGTACGCCGCCCAAAAAGAGAATGACTGTCATCATCGTAGGATAACCTGCTACGGGGTCACCATAACACAGGGCATTAAACAGCACCCAGCACATAAACATCATGGCCAACCCCGATACGCCCAGCCCCAAAATTGTGGTCATACGCAAAGGCGCTGTGGTAAAGGAGGTAATACCCTCCACCGCCAGATTATACAAGGCAAAATAACTCCAGGTAGTCGAACCCGCAGCCCGTTGCCGCACATGAAACGGAATTTCTTTTTTGCGATAGCCCACCCAGGTAAACATCCCCTTGGTAAACCGCTGATTCTCCCGCATCAGGCGCAACGCCGCCACGCATCGCTTATCGAGCAAACGGAAATCGCCGACATCACGCTGTACTCGGAACCGGGAAACCGCCTGCAAGCAGCGATAAAACAAATTCGCCATATTGCGCTTAAACCAGGTTTCATCCGCCCTGTCCGTACGCTTGGCGCAGACATCATCATACCCCTTGTGCCACCAGTCAATCATCTCCGGAATCAGCTCCGGCGGATGCTGCAAATCCGCATCCATAATGATCACCGCGTCACCATCAGCATAGTCAAGCCCGGCCATCATGGCCGCCTCCTTGCCAAAGTTGCGCGACAAGCTCAGATAATTCACCGCCGCCTCACGCGCCGACAGCGCCTGCAATAACGAAAGCGTATTATCCCGACTGCCATCATTAACAAACAAATATGTAAATTCACATCCCGGTATCTCATTCAAGACATGAGATACTTCCGTATAAAATTTCTCCAGTACTTCCTGCTCGTTATAACAGGGAACAATTATTGTAATCTTATCCATTACGCCCTCCCTTCAGCAGCCCCCATTGTAACACTTTTCCCCCGCCTTGTCGATACCTCCGCTTTTCTCCATTTTCTATTATTGTATGTTATTTGTCCCTATGATATAATTACAATAGAGGTGATTTTCATGTCTACTACTACTGTACAAGTTAGAATGGATGCTGCCCTCAAGCAGCAAGTCGAAATAAAACTAAAATCCATGGGGCTCAATATGTCTACTATGGTAAACATTTTAGCGCATCAAATTGTCCGGCAAAACCGCATTCCTTTTGACATTATTGCCGCTGACGATACAGAAACGAATTTAGACAATCTTCCCCCATCAGTCAATGCGGATAAAATGACGGACGAAGAACTGCAACAACACCTGCTTATCGGCTATCAGGAAGCGATTGACGGCAAAGCCCGCCCCGCTGCTGAGGTCTTTGCTGAAATGAGGGCAAAGTACAAACTATGAAAAAGTATCCGGTAAACATCACGCCTCACGCATCGAATATGCTTGCTCAAATCTATGAATATATTGCCTTTGAACTTTTAGAACCCGACTACGCCGCCAAACAATTCACCCGTCTGCAAGAAAAAATACAATCCCTTGATACCATGCCCAAACGATGCAAAATTTATAGCAAAACACTCTATCCTAAATACGAACTCCGGCGTTTGCTAGTTGACAATTACTCCATATTCTACTACATCGATAAAGATATCGTCACTGTAACCGATATTCTGTATAGTCACGCCGATATTGCAAAAAGATTAAAAAACATATAAATCTGCAGTAAGCCCGAGGGCCGGTGATGGCTTTCCGCAGCGTTTGACAAGCTTGTCTAAGCAAAGGAAAGCCATTACCGGCCCTCGGGCGCCTTTATAGCACGATGTTAACCCAACAGCGATTACAAGTACTCCTCAAACCTCTCCATATCCAGCACCCGAACCTTCTTCCCCTCAACCGCCAGAATCCCCTCCCGCTGCAAAGCCGAAAGTTCTCTGGACAGGGAAGGCCTTGTTACCGCCAGATAAGAAGCCATAAATTCCCGGCTGCCGGTCAGTTCCAATTCCCGCCTGCCCTGCAATTCAATGAACAGGAAGCGGATGATTTTCTCCCGCAGGGAACCGCTGGCCAGCACCTTGATTTTATTGTGCATAAAGTAGGCCTTGCGGGCAAAGATGCGCATAAGGTTTCTTTGAATTTTCAGGGCGCCGCGGCTCAACGCCCCACCGGCATCAAAAGAGAACAGGTCACTGGATATTTCCAGCAGTTTCACAGGGGTAACCGCCTCCACATACATATCGTAGGGCTGTTTTAAGACTTCGTAAACCTCACCGAACATATCTCCCGGCTCATTGATTTCCGACAGGAAAATACGCCGCCCGGAGAACGTATCCTTCAGGATATGCACTTCGCCTGCCAATAGAATGTAGAGCGATTTGGGCATATCCCCCTCATGAAAGATGATTTCCCCCTTGGGATATTCCCGTTGCCGCACCTGTGCCGAAGCCAAAAGCTCCTGCACCTCCGTATCACTCATCCCCTGTGCCAATGAGCATTGTTTCAGCAGGTAGAGCAACGACTCATTCGCTGTAGCTGCCATAGCTTATTCCTGCACGAGAATTTTTTCGATTTCCACAATGTACATCGTATGGTAATCATCCTGATACCAGCGTTCATCCGCCGCCTTATCCACAAAGCACTCCTGTTTGAGTTCCTGTGCGTAGAGCTTGCGGCACAGCATAGTCACGCGGGCTTCCTCAAAATAAGTACGGCCATTGTCGTGTTTCACCGTCAGGCCGCTCTTGGCGATTTTGTCTTCATCACGGCCAGACACCGTGCCAAAGTAATTCATCATCTTGCGGCGGTCTTCACCGAATACGGACAGCGTAAGGCCCTCGGACTTATCCACAAATTCCTTGGTATAGCGGGACGGACGAATGAAGATATACGCCACCGGCTTGCCCCACATAATGCCCATGCCGCCCCAGGACGCCGTCATGGCATTGCTTTTGCCTTCGGCCTCACCGGCACTCAGCAGCCAGTCCTTGCCAATTACCTTGAATACGCTTTCGTTAAAATCATCGGGGCGAATTTCCTTTACTGCCATTTGAAACATCCTCTCTTTTCCACGCTTATCCACAATGGGTATGTATATTTCTACACAAAATCCACAAAACATTGTAGTTATCCACAGTTTCATGGTGGATATCCCCAATATTTTGTGGATAACTTGCTTTTATCTGTTCGTTATGTTTATTTTTGGTCTTTTAAGGCATCGTCGAGCGTATGCCAGGCCAGAACGGCACATTTTACCCGCGCGGGCATATGCGCCACGTTTTTGAGCGCCAGGGCTTCGTCGAGTTCTTCAAGTTCGTCCTCGTCCACCAGTTCGCCTTTAATCATGGAGATGAATTTATTCGCAAGACGGCGGGCGTCTTCAACGCTCTTGCCGCGGATAAGTTCGGCCATGATATCGGTGCTGGCCTGGGAAATAGCGCAGCCAATACCGGTAAAGGCAGCGTCCTTTACGATGCCGCCTTCCACCTGCAGTTCAATGGTGATTTCGTCACCACAGCTGGGGTTTTTGCCCTTCATCTGGCAGGTGGCACAGGAAAGTTTGTGCTTATGGTCGGGGTTGCGGCTATGCTCTCCTAAAACTTCCGTATACACATCATCAAGCGCCATAACCAAGTACACCTCTTACTTTCTTTAACGATTCAATCCAGCGGTCAATATCTTCCCGCGTGTTATACAGGTAGAAGCTGGCCCGGCAGGTCGCATTCTGCCCGAGATAACGGTGCAGGGGCTGGGCGCAGTGATGACCGGCCCGCACGGCTACGCCGTCATTGTCGAGGATGGAAGCCACATCATGGGGATGCACATCTTTGACATTGAAGGCGATAATGCCTGTCTTGTTATCCTGCGTGCTGTCACAGCCGTATAGCTCAATAAACGGCAGTTCCCTAAGCTTAGGCAGGGCATAGTTCAACAAATCCGCCTCAATGGCTTCAATGCGGTCAAAGCCAATTTTTTCGAGATAGTCGATAGCGGCGACAAGACCTGCCGCACCGCCGACGTTCTGCGTGCCGGCTTCAAATTTGGCCGGCACTTCGGCCCAGGTGGAATCCTGTTCTTCCACATACTCAATCATATCGCCGCCGCGCAGGAAGGGTTCCATCGCATCGAGCAGCGCATATTTGCCGTAGAGCACGCCAATCCCCATCGGCGAGAGCATCTTATGGCCGGAGAAGGCGAAGAAATCGCAGTCCAAATCGGACACATCCACAGCCATATGGGCTACGCTCTGGGAGCCGTCCACCACGCAGATGGCACCGACACTATGGGCTTTTTTGACAATAGCCTTGACGTCATTTTTGAGGCCCAACACATTGGACACCTGCGTTACGGCGACGATTTTCGTGCGCTCCGTAATCTTCGTTTCGATATCCTCTGCGGACAAATTGCCGTCTTTTTCGAGATAGATGTATTTGAGCGTCGCCCCCTTGGCCTTGGCGACCATCTGCCAGGGCACGCAGTTGCTGTGATGTTCGGAAATCGAAATCACGATTTCGTCCCCGGCATGGACATTGTGCAAACCATAGCTGTACGCCACGAGGTTCAGCGCCTCCGTAGCGTTCTTGGTAAAGATGATTTCCTGCGGGCGCTTGGCTTTGATAAACTCGGCCGTGCGTTTCCGCGCACCCTCATAGATATCCGTGGCCTTGATGGACAGGGCATAGGCGCCGCGGTGCGGGTTGGCATTGCAGCCGCCGTAGTAGCCGCAGATAGCCTGAATCATCTGCTCCGGCTTTTGGGTAGTGGCGCCGTTATCGAGGTACGCCACCTTGCGGCCATTGATTTTATGATTAAGTAAGGGAAAATCCTTTAAAAACTCCTGTGCATCAGCCATTAGAAAGCCTCCTTTGCAGGTAAGCGTCAATTTCTGCCTTTAATTCGTCATTATCAATACGGTCAAGAACCGGCTGGAAGTTTGCTTCCACCACGAGTTTCTGCGCTTCAGCCAAATCCAAACCGCGGCTCATCAGGTAAAAGAGCTTCTCTTCGTCCATCTTGCCAATGCTTACCGCATGATGGCCGTCCACATCATCTTCATGGGACAACATGATGGGGACGCTGCGGTTTTGCACATGGTCGGACAGCACCATAACTTCCTCGTCCTCACGGCCTACAGAGCCTTTGGAACCTTCGAGGAAATCCAAGGTACCGCGGAAGGTCTTTTCCGCACCGCCCAGGAGCGCACCGCGCACCTGCATATTGGCGTCCGTACGCTTGCCCTGCTGACGGATGATGTAGTTGAGGTCAATCTTGCGCCCGCCGTCACCGAAGTACAGCCCCCAGACATCGGCAAAGCTGTCGTCGCCGGCCATATCCACCGTAAGTTCTGCCGCCGTATGTTTGGCACCGGCTTCCACAGTCGTGTAGTTGAACTTTGCGCCCTTGCCCACATAGACCTTGATACGGCTCGTGGCGGCCTGTTCCTCGTCCACCAGCTGGGCGTAAATCAGGTTCAGTTCCCCACCGTCGGCGATATGGGCCTGTACTTCTAAAGCACCGCCCTCGCGTCTGTCGAGCACGATGCTCTTGCTTTCGCCAGACTCCACGAGAATCTTTTCCGTCTGGACATTTTCGCTGAGTCCTGCCGGAACGGGAACATCATTGACCTTCAGCCATCGCCAGGTACGCATGGGAATGGCGGAAAAAATTTCTTCATTTAACATTGTCTTTTCCTCCTTAATCCCTTAACCCATAGTACCTTCAAGTTCGATATTGACGAGATTGTTCATTTCAAGTGCATATTCAAGCGGCAGTTCCTTGGCAATCGGCTCGACAAAGCCACGCACAATCATGGCACGGGCTTCTTCTTCGTCAATGCCGCGGCTGGTCAGATAGAAGATGGCCTCGTCGCTGATGCGGCCAATCTTGGCTTCATGCCCGATATCGGCCTCGTCTCCTTCGATATCCATAACCGGCAGCGTATCACTGCGGCTCAGATTATCGAGCATCAGGGATTCGCAGTTCACGGAGCACTTGGCATAAGGCGCGTTCTTCGTCACCTTGACCGCACTGCGGTAGGTTGCCATGCCGCCCGCCTTGGAAATCGTACGGGTATTGATATTCGCCGAGGTATGCGGTGCCGCATGGATGACGCTGGCGCCCGTATCGAGGTTCTGCCCCTTGGAAGCAAAGGTCACGCCCGTGAATTCACAGCGGGCATTTTCCCCGTGCAGCACACTGCAGGGGTAGAGGCAGGAAATATGGGAACCAAAGGAACCGGACACCCATTCGATAATGCCGTCCTTTTCCACCAGCGCACGCTTGGTGTTGAGGTTCATCATATTGCGCGACCAGTTTTCAATCGTCGAATAACGCAGGCGTGCGCCTTCCTTGACAAAAAGTTCCACGCAGCCGGCATGGAGGTTGGTCACATTGTGCTTCGGTGCGGAGCAGCCTTCGATAAAGTGCAGGCTGGCATTTTTCTCCACGATAATCAGCGTATGTTCAAACTGACCGGCACCAGCCGCATTGAGGCGGAAGTAGCTCTGCAAGGGCATTTCCACATGGACGCCCTCCGGCACATAGACGAAAGAGCCACCGGACCAGACAGCACCATGCAGGGCCGCAAATTTATGGTCCTTAGGCGGTACAAGGGTCATAAAGTATTCCTTGACGATATCCCCGTGCTCGACGAGTGCCGTTTCCATATCGGTATAGATAACGCCCTGCTTGACCATGTCTTCCTGAATGGAATGGTAAACCACTTCCGAGTCATACTGCGCACCAACGCCGCCCAAAGAGGTCTTTTCCGCTTCGGGAATGCCGAGCCTGTCGAAGGTATCCTTGATATCCTCCGGTACTTCCTCCCAGCTGCCGGTCATCTTGGCATCGGGCTGCACATAAGTCACAATATCGTCCATATTTAATTCTTCGAGGGACGGACCCCAGGTGGGCAGTTCCAACGAATTATAAACATCCAGGGATTTTAAGCGGAACTCGGTCATCCATTCCGGGTCGTTTTTGCGCTTGGAAATATCCCGCACGATTTCCGGCGTCAGGCCGCTATGGGATTTGTAGACCGAATGGTCTTCGTTTTTGATATCGTAGAGGGTGCGCTCGATATCCTCTACATAGGTTTTCTTCTTCTCAGCCATAGCGCTCAACCTTCCTGTTCTTCACGGATATGGGCAAAGCCGCGGCTGTTGATGTCCTCAATGAGCTCCGGGCCGCCTTCTTCCACAATCTGACCATTCATCAGGACGTGTACCTTGTCCACCTTGAGGTGTTCGAGAATGCGCGTGTTGTGGGTGATAATCAGGCAGGAATTTTCCTCGTTATGGAACTTAGCCACACCTTCGGACACAATCTGCACCGCATCGACGTCCAGACCGGAATCCGTTTCATCGAGCAGCGCCAGTTTCGGATTGAGCATGAGAAGCTGCAGGATTTCCGTGCGCTT
>CADBYQ010000021.1 GCA_902798865.1 Pseudoselenomonas ruminantium
TGGAAATACGAGCCGTACTACAAAACAAAGTCAGATTTGCGCAATCTCGGTCACGCAAGCGAATCTGTGCTTCTTCTGCTCGAATCAATGCCTTCCATGCTCAAACGCAGAATCGTAATCGAAGCAATCAAGTGCCACATGGGTTTTTCAGATCTTGCTCCAATGGAAACTTACAATTATTCAAACCTGCTTCAAAATCCGCTCGTGCTTTTGATTCAGCTCGCTGATCAGTCTGCCGCACAATGGTGGGATTTGTAATTTTTTAAGGAGGAAGTTCATGCACTTTGATCCTACGCTTTTTTTCGCAATTTTGGCTGGAATTCTGCTTTTGGTTGGTCTTGTTGGAACTGTTCTTCCGGTTCCCAGCCGCCAATAAAGGGATGACGCACCCGGCCATCTTCGGCCATAAAATAATATTCGTTATGGCACTGGCCGCAGACATAGCCACGCATTTCATTATGGGATGCCTTGCTGATGTCAATTCCTTTCAGGGCCATGGATTCAACAAATCCCTGCTGGTAAACGCGCAGTTCCATAGTATCCGGGTCATGGCAGGAAGAACAGCCCATGTACAGGTCAGTGCCTTCCACAGTATCCTTATTGGTATAAGGCGGCGTTGCCTCGGCAAACGGCAGGCTGGCAAAATCCCAGCCGCTTTCCTTATACCACTTGTCGTACATCCAGGAACCCTTGCAGACAATGCAGTTGCCCTTCTGCGGTGGGATGCGCTGAGAATTCAGCTGATCCACACCAGCCCAGGTATGCCCGCGGGCCACATCATACTGCACCGAGAATTTATAGCCTTTGAAATTCTCCTTAATTTCCGGCTGCATTTCGATATAGGATTTTCCCGGGTCGCTGCCACCGTAACCAGTGGGACTTTCCCCGCCTTGATTGTTTTTCATATAGGAATTGTATTCCAACGGATAAGCCTCTTTATAGGCTTCTTTGCCCACATGGGCATAATTTTCATGGGATATCTTGGCCAGCTTGACGCTGTCATCATTGGGCGCTGCACCCAGACGCACCACCACGAAGCCGAAGAACAGCGCACAGACGGCCACAATCCCTGCTAGAATCTTTTGCAGCTTACTCAACTTTTATCCCCCCTTCGAGATGGTTGCTTCCATGAGCTATGCGGCTGTGACATTTCAAACAGTCTGCGCCGGTGTCTTTGTCCACGCCCACGGCCATATGCACGCCGCTCATAGTCTGTTCATGGCAGCGCAGGCAGTTGCCATTCACGGTCTTTTCTCCGCCCGCAGACAAATCAATCCGCGCCGGATAATCTCTAAGCACCGCATGATAGGTATCCACCATGCCCGTACGGCCCTTCTCAATCATGTAGATGGCCATATTGTCATGGGGAAGATGACATTCCACACAATCCTGTTTGCTATGCGTTGACTTGGCAAAGGATGCTGCTTCGCCCTTCATCGCATGGCAGGAACCACAAAACGCCACCGACCCGGAAAAAGACATCATGCCCGCTCCGATGGCACAAACCACCAAGCCAATCGCGAATCCGCCCGCCAGACAGCCCAGGGTATGTTTGGTAAAAAATGCTTTCCAATCCACTGCCGCTCCCCTCCTCTCGACTTTGGCCCCATTATATCATTATTCAGAATAATTCGATGTTGCCGTAGCAACTCCACCGTGGGAATCGAAGTCTGCGCCCCCTGACGGGTTACGGCAATCGCGGAGGCTTTGGCACCAAAGTCGATGGCTTCGGCAAAGTTCTCACCGGTAAACCGGCTCATAAAGGCTGCCAGGAAGCAGTCGCCGGCCGCTGTGGTATCCACAGCCTTGACCTTGTATGCGGGGAATTTTTCAACCTGCTCTGCACTTACGAGCAAAGTACCGTCCCCGCCCAAAGTGACCAGCACATGTTTTACGCCTTTGGCAATCAGCGCCCGCGCAGCCGTGACCACTTCTTCTTCCGTTCCCGTGGGCAGGCCCGTGAGCAGCGCCAGTTCCGTTTCATTAGGCTTGGTGATATCCACCTGTGCCCAAAGTTCATCCGGCAAATCCTTGCGTGCCGGCGCTGGATCAAGCACGACGGTTTTGCCATGCGCCTTCGCTAGTTTAGCGGCAGCAATCACCGCAGGCACAGGAATTTCAAGCTGCATGACTACCGCATCTGTTTGCTGAAAACGTTCTTCCTGCTCCAGCACCATTTTTTCGTCCACAGCCGCATTGGCACCGGCAATTACGCTGATGCTGTTCTGCCCGCTGTTTTCGATTTCAATGAAGGCCTTGCCGGTTTCCACACCGGCAATTTTTTTGATGCCGTCTGTGTTTACGGAAACCTGTTCCAGATTTCTAAGCATCTGCTGGCCAAAGGTATCCGTGCCGACAGCACCAATCATGGCGGTATTGGCACCGAGTTTGCCCAGCGCATAAGCCTGATTAGCCCCCTTGCCGCCGGGTACAAGCTTCATGCTGCGTGCCATCACGGTTTCCCCAGCCTGCGGTCTTCTGTCCATATAAACCGCAAAATCCATATTCAAACTGCCGACAACCAATACCTTATCCATGAAAATCCCTCACAATTACCTTATTTCTATGTTTTCTCCCACGAGGCCTATCCAGGCGCCGTCCTTATCAAGGCCGCTGTCCTTATGCGCCAGCAGCCATTTATTCCGCTGCAGGAGAAGTTGATTCTCCCCGTTTTTCTCCGGCACAACATCCAACGGTTCATTCGTGCCACGGGGCAGCGCCACGCCCATGCGGAACTCCTTGCCGGAAACGCTGCAGGGCGCAAAATGCAGGGTGGTGCCATAAAGCTCCACCGCTGTACCTGCGGGCACAAGGAAGGCCTCCACCTTAGCGGTATCATAGGTGAAATTTTTCCAGTCAATATCCTGCTGACAGCCCAGCAGCAAAATCAAATCCGTAGCGGCCATATCCACTTCCGAAGAACGGTGATATTCCAAGCCGTTGAGCTTGTTATTCCAGCCGCTGCAATGCCCCAGTTCCACCGGCATTCCGCCAAAGACCTCATCCCGCAAACGGGAAAATACAGGCAGCTGCTCAAACTCCGGTACCGATGGTTCATATTCCACCTGACCTTGTGCCACAGGCTTCCGCTCCCCTATGCAACTGCTAAAATCCTGCAAATCCAAAGGAAGCACACGGCCATATTTACGAAAGGCATCAGCCATTACAGTCTGCAAGTTCCATTTCCTCCCCTTCTTCTAAGCGGGCTTCCTTATGGAAGTACCAAGCAATAAAGGCAAAGCATACGACATTAACGATGAAGGACAGCTGCATGGAACCCGTGATATCGGATACATAACCCTGCAGAGCCGGCACGAAAGCGCCGCCGATAATGGACATCACGATGATGGCACCAGCCGTTTCCGTGTATTTCTTTTCCACAGCATCCAGCGTGCGGGCATAAATCGTTGCCCAGCAGGGGCCAAAGAGGAAGCTGGCAAAAACTGCACCATAGAGAGCTGCCATGCCCGGAGCAAAGGCCACCACGAAGATATCCAGCACACCGATAGCGGCATAAAGAGCAAGAACCTTATTGGCCGAGAATTTCGTCATCAGGAAGTTGGCCACAAATTTGCCGATAAAGAAGAAGATAAAGCTTACGACCATGTAATTGGCTGCCGCACGTTCATTGATGGACGGGTCCAGATGCAGAGCCAGACGAATCGTAAAGGACCAAACGGCCACCTGCATGCCCACATAGAGGAACTGTGCCACAATACCGCGTTTAAAGCGGCCATTGCCAGCTAAGTAAGAAAGGGTCTTGCCAATGCTGGGCACGCCTTCTGTCGAAGCGCTCTTAACCTTGCATTTCGGATAAGCCGTAACCGCAAACAGCGCAAAGATACCGAGGAGAATGTAAATCATGATATGATAGGGTTCCAACGTGTGCTGCAGCATTTCCATTTTATAAGCAGCTGCCTGCACGGCATCCATGCTGGCCAGCTGTGCGGCCATGGATTCGCCCTCCTGGAAGATGAGGTATTTACCCAAAAGAATGCCGGCAATGGAACCAATCGGCTGGAAGGTTTGGCTGATGTTCAAGCGCAGCGTAGCCGTTTCCTGCGGGCCAAGCATTGTGCTATACGTATTGACCGAGGTTTCCAGGAAGCCCAGGCCGATGGCAATGGCAAAGATAGCTGCGAGGAACATCGTGTACGTTGCCATATGCGAAGCGGGGAAGAACAGGCTGCAACCGGCAATGTAGAAGCCCAGACCGCAGAGAATCGCCGTCTTATAAGTAGTATTGCGAATGACCATGGAGGCCGGAATCGAAATCAGAAAATAACCGCTGTAAAACGCACTCTGCACCAAAGCACTGGCAAAGTCGCTCAGCGCAAACACACTCTTAAACTGCGTAATGAGCACATCATTTAAGCTGGCTGCCGCCGCCCACAGAGGCACCAGACAGGAAAGGAGAATAAACTGAAACACCGGAATCTTGCTGATATAACCATTGTCATACTGTACAATATCGTTGCGATTACCAAAGAGCATTGGTATACCTCCTAAAATTTTCATTAGCCAGCGGCAGGTGCCGCCGTACTGCCACGAACCACAAAGTCCGTATACATCTGCGTTTTCGTATGGATGCTGCCGGGATTCTTCGCCAGCTGCAAAAGCTTCTGCACGGCCAATTCACCGAGTTCCCGGGTATGCACCTTGATGGTCGTAAGCCCCGGCGCAAATACCGCACTGAACTCAATATCATCAAAACCGATTACCGACACATCCTCCGGAACCCGAATATGATGCTTCTGCAAGGCCTGCATTACCCCTAACGCCACCATGTCGTTGTAAGCCACAAAGGCTGTAGGCAGTTCCACGCCTTTAGCGATAAGCCCGTCAAAATATTCGTAGGCCCCGGTAATGGATACCGGCAGGCTGAATAAATATTTCTTCTCCACAGAGAGATTATGCTTGGCCATCCCCTGTTCATAGCCTTCATAGCGTTCATCGCCATTGGGAGAGCTTACCTCCCCCTGCAGATAGCCGATTTTCTCATGGCCCAAAGAAGCCAGATAAGACACCGCCCGCGACACGGAATGACGATTTTCCATCAATACCGCGTGGAAGGGCAGGTCGGCAAAATTGCAATCCAGAAGCACCAACGGAATATCCGTCTGCGCAAAGGTCTTCGCGTCATTTTCATTAAGCTCGGTCCCCACCAACAGGATAGCTGCCGAAGGGTCTTCCAAAAGCCGTTCCACCTGCTGCTCGTAATCATCATCATGGCGATAGAGGTTTACCAGTTTCGCCTCCATGCCATTTTCGCGGCAGGCAGCCGTGACGCTTTCCAGAAGATTATTAAAGAACGGGGCGTCCGACAAAATCTTACCCGAATCGTGATAAATCACCAGCTTGATGCTTTTGATTTTGTTCTCCGTGATATAGCCGCACTCTTTGGCAATGGCCAAAATCTGCATGGCCGTATCGTGATTTACGCCCTTCTTGTTATTGAGGGCATTGGACACGGTTGCGGGGGAAAAACCGGACAGTTCGCTAATCTTCTTGATATTAACCTTCACGCTTTGTCAACTCCTATTAAAAGACAACTCCTGCCCGCAGGATGACATTGGGATATGGCGTGAACTCGCCGGTACGAATAGCGAAGCGAACCTTTTGCGACAGCTTCTTCAAGTCATCATGGGGCATATATTCATATTCGATACTCCCCAGCTTTTCCTTGATGTACTTGTGCAGCTCCGGGTTATGTTCGTGGATTTCCTCTGCCAGACAGCAGCCTTCCACAGCGGCTTCTGAGAGCAGCGCATCCATAACCTGACGGACTGTGGGCACCCCTTTGGACACGGCTAAATCAATCACCGTGACTCCCGGAGGGATGGGCATTCCCGCATCCCCGACCATAAATAAATCCTTGTGGCCGAGGGCAGCTACACAGCCGGATAACTGGGCGTGTAATATTCCTGACTTCTTCATTATCCATTACCTCCCCGATAAACGTCAAGCGGACTATATAAATATTTGGCCATTTATTTATATAATTTTTATATTTACAAATGTCATTATAATTACATATCTAAAACAAGTCAATAGTTTTTCTTATTTTTTTATATTATTTTCGCTATAAATAGCATAAAAATCGTTTTTTGTTCGTCAAAGTAATAGAAAACCAAAAAATTCCTGTAAATATTTTTATAAATATTTACAGGAATTTTTTATGTTTTATTATTAAATGCTATTTACATCCGTTTAACCGGCACCGGCCCACGGGAAAGGGCGATGGCGCCCGTACGGGCAATTTCGATGATTTCGTATTCCGACAACACCTCGATAATGCCGTCAATCTTGCTCTGCTGGCCTGTGAGTTCGATAACGACATTTTCCTGGCTCACATCCACGATGCTGGCGCGGAAGATATTGACAATGTCGATAAGCTCAGCACGGTTGCTCTTGTCTGCCCGGACTTTAATCATCACGAGCTCACGCTCAATGGAATCCACTTCGGAGAGATTGACGATTTTGATGACGTCAATGAGTTTGCCCAGCTGTGTAACCACCTGGTCCAGCTCATTTTTCGACTCCACCGACACCACAATATTGATGCGGGTCACGTCCGGCTCCTCGGTGTAACCAGCGGAAATACTTTCGATATTGAAGGCCCGGCGACTGATCAGCCCCGATACATGGGTCAGGACACCAGGTTTATTGTCTACGAGAACAGCCAGTAAATATTTCTTCATCATTTGCTACCTCCCAAAACCATCTGGTCAAGCCGCTTGCCGCCCGGAACCATCGGCAGGACATCTTCTTCCTCCGGAATCAGCACATCGATAAGCGCCGGCCCTTCTTCGGCCATGATTTGCGGCAATACCGTGTCGAGTTCTTCCTTCTTGGTCAGACGGTAGCCTTTGAGGCCCATAGCCTCTGCCAGTTTCACAAAGTCCGTCTTACCCTTGAGTTCGGACTGGGAGTAATGATGATTGTAGAACAGACGCTGCCACTGGCCCACCATGCCCAAGATGCAGTTATGGACAATGACCACCTTCACGTCAATGTTGTTGTCTGCAATGGTGGCAAATTCCTGACAGTTCATCATAATACTGCCGTCACCAGTAAAGAGCACCACGCGGCTGTCCGGTGCGCCGATTTTGGCGCCCATAGCCGCGGGCAGGCCGTAGCCCATCGTGCCCTGACCGCCGGAGGTCAGAAAATGGCGGGGTTTGAACACATCAAAGAACTGCGCCGCCCACATCTGATGCTGGCCCACATCCGTAACCGCAATGGTATCCTTATCGGAAAGCGCACTGACTTTCCGAATGAGTGCCCCCGGCTTAATCGCATCGCCCTGCTCGACAAAGCTGAAGGGATGCTCCTTATGCATTTTGAGTACTTCTTCCTTCCAGCCCTTGAACTTCTCGGCAAACGGTTCGCCGACAGCTGCCAGCTGTTCATTAAAACGGGGCAAAGTCCAGCGCAAATCGCCCAGCACCTGCAAATCCGCCGTGACATTCTTGTTGATTTCTGCCCGGTCCAGTTCAAAGTGAACGATTTTCGCCTTGGGCGCAAAACCATCCACTCTGCCGGTCACGCGGTCGCTGAAGCGCATGCCTATGCACAGCAGGAGGTCGCATTTCTGAATGGCCATGTTGGACGCATAGCTACCATGCATCCCCGCAAAGCCCAAGAAGCCCTCGGTATCAGCAGGCACGGAACCCAACCCCAAAAGCGTTGAAGTCACCGGTACACCTAAAACCTGCGCCAGCTTCTGCACCTCTGCCGCCGTATCGGAGCTGATAATACCGCCGCCGGCGAAAATCAGCGGGCGTTCAGCCTTGCGTACGGCCTCTACCACTGCCGCAATTTCATCCGCATTGCCATCATAGACACCGGAATAGCCGCGCAAGTTTACCGTTTCGGGATATTCATAGTCGATTTTGGCATCAAAAACATCCTTGGCCACATCGATGACCACCGGCCCCTTGCGTCCCGTGCGGGCAATAAAGAACGCCTCTTTGAGCACACGCGGCAGTTCTTTTACATCCTTGACCAGATAGTTATGCTTGGTAATCGGCGTCGTGATGCCGAAAATATCGGCCTCCTGGAAAGAATCCTTGCCGATATAAGGATTGGCCACCTGTCCTGTGATACAGACCAGCGGCACGGAATCCGTGCAGGCCGTGGCAATGCCCGTAATGAGATTCGTTGCCCCCGGCCCGGAAGTAGCAAAGACTACCCCGACTTTCCCGGTAGCCCGCGCATAGCCGTCCGCCGCATGAATGGCCCCCTGCTCATGCCGGGTCAATATATGCGGAAATTTCATCTTATAAACCGCATCATACAGTGTCAGCACCGCTCCCCCAGGATAGCCGAACACCACATCTACGCCTTCCTTTTTCAGGCTTTCCAATACCGCCTGAGCTCCATTCATCATCAAATCAAGCCCTCCCCACCGTCTGCGGAGCCATGACAAAACACAACTTCACAGTCTCTAAGTTTACATTTCAAGTTGAAGTCATAGGGTTATTATACACTATTTGTATACAACATTACAATACGAGAACACTATAAGTATTTATTCTACAAAAAAATACCGGCTAACTTATTCGTCAGCCGGTATTGAAATTCCTGCTATACCTTAAACTTCGCTACCTGTTTTTTAAGATCTTCCGCACCTTCCATAGATGCGTTCATCATTTCCAGTATGTCGTTGGCCTTCTGTGCCACATCGGTGACTTTTTCGGCCACGGTGGTGTTGCCCACAGCCCCTTCATGGGTAGCCTTGGCGATTTCTTCCATGGACTGGTTCATGGTTTCCACGGCACGGATAAGGTCCTGCGAGGCCGTGTTGCTCTTTTGGGCAAAGTCATTCACATAATCGGCATCCTCCTGATAGCGGATAGCCGTTTCATTGATGAGTTCGTAATCCTTGCCGACCTTTTCATCCATGAATTTCAGCAGGTCAAAGGCACCATCGGAGAGATTCTGTACCGAACCGGTCACCTTGCCGGTAAGGCCCTTAATCTTTTCGGCGGTATCATGGGACTGTTCGGCCAGTTTTCTAACCTCGTCAGCAACTACAGCAAAGCCGCGGCCGGCATCGCCGGCTCTGGCCGCTTCGATAGCGGCATTGAGGGCCAGCAGATTGGTCTGCTCAGCGATTTCCGTAATATCCTGCGTAAGGTTATTGATGTTATCGACAACCTTAACGGATTCGATGGCTTCTTCGAGGGATTTTTTCGTACCTTCATACATCTGTTCCGCTTCTTGACTGGATTTTTCCATGGTTGCCTTGAGGGAACTTGCCCGTTTGGCGATTTCCACGGTATAGCCCTCGCTGTCCGCAGCAGCCTTAGCCGTAGCATGAATCTTATCGCGGAGATGGTCGGAAAGGTTCTGCATGCTCACGGTGGAGGCAGCAGTTTCTTCCATGCCGGCGGCCATTTCCTCGGTTACAGCCGACATATCCTGTGTGCTTTCATTGAGGTTGCCAACCAAAGCCTGAACATCCGTCACCATGTTGGCGCTGTTTTCCGCCTCATCATGGACATTTTTCAGCACGGTGCGCAGGGATTTCTGCATTTTATCGAGTGCCTGCACCATCATGCCCACTTCATCCTGACGGGCAGCCAGTTGCTGCGGGATATCCTGGGTCAAATCCCCATCGGCAACAGCGTTGAGCTGTTCAATGGAAGCCGAGAGCGGTGAGGCGATGTTCCGGGCAATCAGGAAGCCCACGGCAATCCCCACCAGCAGGCCTGCCAGAATAATGCCCAGGAAAATCTTGATGGTCAAATCGTAATTGGCGTTGTTTTCCTCAAAGAGCACCTTGCCCTGCAATACATTATCCGGGGTCAGCACCGCCATATCCGTGGCAATAACACCGGTGGCGGAGAGGTTTTCAAAAAGCTTTACCTTATCCTCCTGGGTATTGCCTAGCGATTCGCAGTCCTTGACCTTGGAGGCTACCGTCACGAGGTTCTTTTCCAGGCTGGCGATTGTTTCCTGCGCCCGAGGGCTTTTATCGATTTCCTTGACCTTTTCAATGTCCCCCTTGATGGAGTCCAATCGCCCGCTGATGTCCGCCAGGATGATCTTGCGGCTGTCGGCAGAGAAATCCTGCTGCAAGAGGTAAGCCACATCCACATCAATGCCCCGCAGATGATTGTTGGCATCATTGAGGTACTGGGTGGTCATCAGGTTGTAATTATACATATCATCCAAGGACTGTTTGGACTTGTGATTGGAATAAATCCCTACTGCTGCCACCACACAGGTGATAATCAGCATAATCGCAGAAAGCAGCAGTATCTTGGTTCTTACACTCAAATTTTCCATGACTGTATCCCCCTTCCCTTATTTGCGGAACTGCGCTATGTTTTCCTTGGTAATGGGGGTAAAGTCCACAGTGATGTTCTCCGTGGGAGTCGTCCCCTTCAGACAGGCGTCGGTGAGCTTAAAGACACCCTCTGCCAAAGCATCCGCATCCTGCTTGACCGTCTGGCTCATTTCCCCACTAGCGATAAGCTTCAGGGCATCATCCACCGCATCAACGCCGGATACCAGACAGCCATTCAAGCGGCCTGCATCTTTAAGAGCCTGCACGGCACCAACAGCCATGCCATCATTTGCTGCAACCACGCCGTCAATCTGCGGGAACAGCTTTAGCCAGAGAGCTACGTCTTTGAGGGCATCTGCTGTGCGCCAATTAGCCGATTTGCTGGCCAGAAGCTGCACATCCGGGCGCTTGTCCAGGCAGGCCTCCTTAAAACCTTCCCAGCGCTTTACGCTGGCATCAAATCCCGTTTCGCCTTCGAGATAGACCACCTTGGCATTGGGCGGCAGATTCTTGGCCATGTATTCGCCCTGCATTCTTCCAGCCTGCTTCTCATCCGTCATGCAGGAAAAGAATTTGCCGCCGTTCAGGCCACGATTGGTAATAATAATGGGAATACCGGCCTCATTGGCCTTCTCCACCATGGGCACCAGCGCCGTAGCATCCACCGCCAGCAGTACAATGGCACCGGGCTTAGCCTCAATCGCTTCCTTCATCTGGTCAATCTGCAAGCTGACATCGCCCTTGGCATCCCGGAATTCCACAGGAATCCCCGCAGACTGGGCTTTGTTGGCAAAAGATTTCCGGATCATATCCGTAAATCCATCTCCATCCTGATGGCTCAAGTAAAACACCGTGCTTGAAGCACTTCCACCGCCGCCACAACCGCTAAAACACAGCATAGTCATGGCAATCAACATCAACCCCAGTAGTGCACGAAAATTTTTCATCACACCGTCACCTCTTTATCTCCCATAATAAATATAGATAATTAAACAATTTCCTCATGTTCCTCTGTGAGTTCATGAGCTAATTTTATCAAAACGCGGGTAATCCGCGCTCCATCCACTTCTTCCACATAGAACAGATTGCCCTGGGCTGCTGCCATCTGGCCAACCTTCGGCTCGCTGCCAATCTGGTCATAGAGCCAGCCGCCTACGCTGTCCACATCTTCATCCTCTATGGTAATTTCCAATATATCTTCGAGCTCTTCCAGCAACATCTTGGCATCCACGGAGTAGACATTATAGCCCCGGTCTTCCGCCGTAGGCCGTTCCTCGTCAAATTCGTCCTGAATATCACCGACGATTTCTTCCATGATATCCTCAATCGTGACCATGCCCGCCGTACCGCCATACTCGTCCACCACAATGGCCATCTGGCTGTGGCTGCCCTGCATGGTCTTCAACAGGACATTGACATCCATACTCTCCGGCACCACCAGAGCCTTGCGTGCCAGCTTGCGGAAGTTGGGCCGCTTGCCGCCGGCCATAGCCTTCATGAGGTCTTTTACATGGAGGAAACCGATAATATGGTCTTTATCCTCCTTGCAGATGGGATAACGGGTCATCTGCTCGGAGAGAATGACATCCATATTGTCCTGCCAACTGTCTTCGAGATAAATGACTACCATATCCGTGCGGGGCGTCATGATTTCCCGCACATTGAGTTCCGTGAAGTCAAAGACATTGTCCACAAAGTCCGCTTCGGTATCGTCAATCAGCCCCTGCCGGCGGCTTTCCTCCATGAGCAGGCGAATTTCTTCTTCGGTATGCGCCGACTCACTTTCACTGGCGGCCTTAAAGCCCATGCGCGCCGTCACCCAGTTGGCGACATGATTTAAGAGCCAGACAAAGGGATACATGATTCTATGAAAAATCAGCATGGGCAGGGCCACCGAAAGCATGATTTTTTCCACATTCTGAATAGCCATGGTCTTCGGCGTAAGCTCGCCCAGCACGATATGTCCCGCCGTGATGATGGAAAACGCCAGCACCAGCGACAAGGTATGGCCGACCATATCATCAAGACCGGCCAAGTGAGTCAAAGGCAGAATGAGCTGCGCCACCACGGGTTCGCCGACCCAGCCAAGGCCCAGCGACGCCAGTGTTATACCCAACTGCGTGACCGACAGCGACGCATCCAAATGGTCGGTGAGCCTTTTTGCGTAAACCGCCCGCCGGCTGCCCTCCGCAATCAGGGTTTCCAACCGGGAGGAACGGATTTTCACGCAGGCAAACTCCGCCGCCACAAAAAAACCGTTCATAAAGATTAAAAACGCGACCAGTACTAACTGCAATAGTATCGGTACAATGTCCAAAAGTTATTCCCTCCAAATGTTTTCATTCACTATTTAGTTTACTTCGCCGTTGTCTTCCGTTTTCCCTGCCGATTTGTATGTTTCTTATTTTTAGAAGAAGTTTTTTTCGACAACGTGTTGTTATTGTTCTTCACAGCCGCTTTTTTCTTGGCCGGTGCAGGCTTGTCGCCGCCCTTCACAGGCTTAAACGCTATACCCAGCTTCTTTTCGAGCTGTTCCAGCTTGTAGGCTTCCTTGTTGTCCGCCAGGGTGATAACCGTCCCCTTGGCACCAGCACGGGCGGTACGTCCGGCACGATGCAGATAGATTTCACTGCTTTCCGGCAGGTCGAGGTTGAATACATAGTCCACATCCGGAATATCGAGGCCGCGAGCCGCTAAATCCGTGGACAGCAGGAGTTTAATACGCCCGGCCTTAAAATCGGCAATCGCCTTCTGGCGAGCCTGTTTGTTATTGTGTCCCAAAAGCGTACCCACCATAAAGCCTTCATAACGCAGCTGCGCCAAAATGCGCTCAGCATCAAAGACCTTATTGATAAAGACCAAACCGCGCTTCACGGCCAGACGACGGGCCAGATGGCGCACCGTTTCCACCTTGTTGCGGAACGGCGTCATGCGGTAAAGGTCTTCTCGCAAAGCCTGCACCGCAGGGTCAGCCTCAACCTTGATGACTTCCGGATGCTGCAGGAAATCCGCCCGTTCCAACGCCTTTTTCGGTGCCGTAGCGGAAACCATCACCACCTGCCGGTCTTCGGGCAACAGGCGCACGACATCCGCCGTGTTGGTCATATTCTGGTCATCAAAGAGTCGGTCGAATTCGTCAAGCACCAGCATTTTAACCTTGTGCAGTTTGAGTTTGTTCTTCTGCGCCAGTTCGATAATGCGGCCGGCAGAACCCACAATCAGCTGTGGTTTATCTTTCAGCTTATCCATTTGACGGGCGATATTCGCCCCGCCGATAAGCCCCTGCACCTTGATGCCAAGATTTGCCCCCTGTGCGAGATCGCGGGCCACACTTGTAATCTGCATGGCCAATTCATAAGTCGGTGCCAAAATAACAGCCTGCACATCGCGGGATTCCGCATCAATTTTCTGCAAAACCGGCAGCAGATAGGCCAGCGTTTTACCTGTGCCGGTGGGTGCTTGGGCGACCAGGTTGCCGCCGCCCATTACTTTGGGAATGACAGCTTCCTGTACCTGCATAGGGGATTCGATATTCTGTTTCGTTAAAACAGCGGCTAACGCTTCGCTGATGCCAAGGTCTATAAAATTGCTCATTTTTTGATTACCTTTCTCTTGTTCGTGGTGATTGTTAATAAGTGCCGGGAGCGGGGACACGATTGGGGAGCTGCACTAAATGGCTGGCATGATTATTACATGAATCTAGTTACACGCGCCGGTCACCACGGCGCATTGACATCGCTCTGTCCAGTTTTTTACATTTGCCAGCCAGCGGAGCAGTCGTTCCACCCGCAAAATATGCCCCCTACCCCATCCCAACTTAGTCAAAAAGCAGGAATACAAACCTTTCACCACGAATAAAAATATGGTATTTTATATATGCAACAAAGGAGGTCTATCGAATTGAAAAAAATAATCACGTTATTTGCAGTCGCCCTCTGCCTGGCCCTGCTACCCACCAATTTCAGCACCGCAGCAGCCGCATCAACAGTTCAGGGCAAGAAAATCATCTTTATTCCGCTCGACAACCGCCCCATCACGGACAAGGAAACCCGTGAGGTTGCCGAAAAGGCCGGCTATAACATCGTCGTTCCCCCTGAAACCTTGCTCGGCACCCGTGAGCAGCACGGCGACCCTGACGGACTTTGGCAGTGGCTGCGGGAAAATGCCCCTGGAGCAAAGGCCGCTGTTGTTTCCACCGATGCCATGCTCTACGGCAGTCTCGTCGGCTCCCGCAATCACGAATTAACGCAAGAGCAAATCACCGACCGTGTGAGCCGTTTCCAAAAACTCCATGAAGATTTCCCCCGCCTGCCCGTTTATGGCTTTGGCACCATTTTGCGCACCCTCTTAACTGCGACCCATTCCGGCGCGGGCATGGAACCGGCAATTTATCAGCAGAATGCGGTAAAAATCCGCGACTACAGTGCTCTCCGCGATAAAACCGAAATGGGGCTGGCCTCCAAAAAAGAACAGCGTGCCATGCAGAAGCTGGAAAAGGAAATCGCTCCGACTGTCATGGAGGACTGGACGCACCGTCATAACCTCAACTACAATGCCAACAAAGCGCTGATGGACCTCACCAGACAGAACAACCTGTCCTTCCTGCTGCTCGGCGGTGATGACGGCGCATTATATTCCCAGACCCATTACGAAATCCGCCACCTGCAGGAATATGGCCAGAATATCGGCAAGACGAAATTTCAGGTAACCTCCGGCGCCGATGAGCTCGCCATGGTCATGCTCTGCCGGGCTATCCTTGACGACAAGCGGGATATCCCCTTTGTCTACACGGCTTACAATATCGGCAAAGGCCGCGACACCATCCCCGCTTATTGCAACGAAAAAATCGGCGACGATATGGATAACACCATTATCGCCGCCGGCGGCATGCAGATTCCAGCACCGGAACGCGCAGAACTGATTCTGGCCATCAACACGAATCCAGATGGCAAAACCGGCAGTGCCAATAACCCGGACAACACCATTGTCCCCCGCAAAGGCACCATGCCCTTTGTCCATATGGTCAAGGATTTTGTAAGCAAAGGCTATCCCACAGCCGTAGCCGATATCGCCTATGGCAACGGTGCGGACAACGCCCTGATGAACGAACTGCACAAAGCCGATTTGCAGTTCAAACTCTTGGCTTACGGCGGCTGGAACACCGCCACCAACACCACGGGCTTCCTGCTCGGCACAGGAATGCTTGCAAAATGGATGGACAGACCGGCACAGGAAGAACTGATGCTTACCCGCTATTTGGAGGATTGGGGCTATCAGGCCAATGTGCGCCAGAGCCTTGGCAGCGCCGTATGGAGCCAGCCCGGCTACAATCAAACCACCGGCAACCTGGACGGCGCCCGCGACTTTGCCGCAACACAGGGCACGATACTCTTAAAGGATTTTGCCCAGCAAAACATCAACCTGCCCGCAGGGCTTTCGTTGGAAAAACTCCATATCACCCATCCCTGGAACCGCCTGTTTGAATGTGCGATTTACTTCTAACATTTTGAGTTCGAGGCAAAAGCCGGAGGGGCGGGGAGGCAATAACTTTCGTCTGCTTAGACAAGCTTGTCAAACGCGACCGAAAGCCATTGCCTCCCCGCCCCTCCTTAATTTTGGCACTTAATGACGTGGGCAAAATATATCATCATTTTTCCTGCAAAACAACCCTGTGACTGATAAAGCTTTCCCGTCGCGTTAGGCAAGCCTGCATAAGCAGAGGGAAAGTATTATCAGCCACAGGGCATCTTAATACTACCTTGTAATGCCAAAACTAAGCCCGTGGGGGCTGGTGATGTTTTCCGCAGCTTTTGACAAGCCTGTCTATGGCGAAGGAAAATATTACCAGCCTCCACGGGCGTCTTTGTATATCAAGGTTCTACGAATCCATAAGCGGCATTCCTTTGCTATCATCGAACGTCGCCGTACATCGCGGATAATTCGTGCATCCCCAGAATGCCCCGTTCTTCCCGCGAATCAACCGCAAATGCCCTTCCCGGCATTTCGGACATAAATATTTATCATCAGCCGCCTTGTTTTCCTTGGCGGCTTTTTCGAGCGGACTTGCCGAATACTTGGGCTTATCGTCCCAGTTCTGCCACTGGCGCGGGGCAGGCTGGCTGGCCGCATAGCTGGCCATATCCGCCGCCATCTGCGCTTCGTAATCAGCCGCGGCAAACAGAGAATTCAAGTCCGCCATATCCTGTGCACTCGGGCCTGCGCCTGTTTTGGCATACGCCATCGTTGGAGCAGGCCTGGGCGCCGTACGCACTGCCCCACCGCTTTGTCGTGCCAGCTGGCTGGCGGATACTGCCGCAGGGACCGTACTGCGGAAACTGCGTGCCATTCTGGCCTTGGCATCCTCCAAATCCGGCTGCCCGTCTTTATCGTTGCAGGTCATACGGCATTTCGGGTAGTTGGAACAGCCCCAGAACAGACCATTCTTGCCTTTGCGCTGGGTCAGCACACCGCTATGGCAACGTGGGCAGACATTATCTCCCGTGACTTCCATCTGGGCATTACCCGCCTTGGCACAGAGTTTTTTGGTAAATTCAATCTGACCGGTCAAAAATTCCGCTAAGGTGCCGTCCCCTTCGGACATGGAATGGAGCTTATCCTCCCAAATCGCCGTGGAATCGGGATAGGTCATTTCATCGGGCAGGGCATCAACCAAAAGATAGGCCGCCGGCGTGGGCACGAGGTATTTTTTCTTGCCCTGCTTCTGCATGAACTTGCGCTTGACCAAATCCTCGATAATGGTCGCGCGCGTAGCTTCGGTGCCGATACCGTAGACGTCCTTTAACTGTTTTTTAGCTTCGGGATTCTTCACATATTTGTGAATTTCCTTCATACCGGCCAGCAGCGTGGACTCGGTAAAGCGCACCGGCGGTTTGGTGGCCCGCTGGGTAATATCGCCTTTCTCATAGCTGACATGATCCTTTTTCTTCATCACGGGCAGGGTGCCGTCGCTTTCCTCACTGTCGTTTTCGTTATCGCTATCCTCATCGACGGCCTTTTTCTTCGCGGACTGGTACATGATTTTCCAGCCCAAATCCCGCTCCGTGCGGCCGCTGGCGGTGAAGAGTTCATCCTTATAGGTAACTTCCACCTTGGTCTGGTCGTAGAGGTGCACCGGATAGAACTGCGCCATATAGCCGCGGGCAATCAAAAAGTAAAGATTGCGCTCCTCGGTGGTCATGGTCTGCATATTGGCCTTGACCGTAGTCGGAATGATGGCATGGTGAGCAGAAATCTTCTTGTCGTTCCAGGCCCGGCTTTTGCTTTTCGTATCGACGCCGTTCGTCCAGCCCGCCAGCCGTTCGTCTCCAGCCTGTGCCAGATTGGTGATGATTTTCACCGCATCACCGAACTGATTGGTAGGCAGATATTCACAATCCGAACGCGGATAGGTGGTAAGTTTTTTCTCGTAAAGCTTTTGCGCAGTGTCCAAAACCACCTGCGGAGCATAGCCAAACATCTTGCCCGCCAAGACCTGCAAGGAGGACAGGGAAAAGGGCAAGGGCTGCGGCTCCTGCTTTTTCGTCTTTTGGTAGGCCGAGATTACACCTTCGCGCGGCTCCTGCTGAAATTCTGCGAGCTTCGCCTCGGCGATTTTCTTATCAATCAGGCGGTTTTCGCTGTCCAGCCCCGCCATTGTATCCTTGGGTTTCCACTGTGCCGTGAAACGGCCATTTTCATGGGAAAACTCGGCCTTAATCGTATAGTAGTCAACGGGCTTAAAGTTTTCAATCTCCCGTTCCCGACGTACAACCAAAGAAAGCGTCGGCGTCTTGACCCGGCCGATGGGCAGTACCAGTTTATCATGTCCCGCCCGCCGGGCCGCCAGCGTATAGGCCCGCGAAAGGTTCATACCGATAAGCCAGTCTGCCCGCGCCCGCGCCAGTGCCGACTGCTTGAGATTGAAGAACTCGCTGTTCTCCCGCAAATTGGCATTGGCCTTCTTAATGCTCACCTCGTCCAAGGCGTTCAGCAGGATACGTTTGACCGGTTTTTTATTGTCCAGGAAGTCTAACACTTCATCCACCAGCAGTTGTCCCTCACGGTCAGGGTCCCCGCCATGGACGATTTCATCGCAGCGCTCAATGAGCCCTTTAACGATGGCGAACTGCTTTTCGCAGGATTTATCGACAAAGAGCTTCCACTCCTGCGGAATAATCGGCAAATCTTCGGCCCGCCATCTTTTATACTTCGGGTCGTATTCATCCGGCTCTGCCTGACGCAGAATATGACCAAAGAGCCAGGTCACGACCCCTTCTCCGGTTTCCAGATACCCGTCACAACGGCGCACAGGCCCCTTTAAGCATTTGGCGATTTCCCGCCCCATGCTGGGTTTTTCGGCAATATATAAACGCAATTTTCCTTACTCCTCCTACAATAGAGCTATGGATTGGAAACGGATAGCTACCGTTCCTATCCACCTCGTTGTTTAAGCTGGTAAAATAGTGAGGTAATGGTTAGACGGA
>CADBYQ010000022.1 GCA_902798865.1 Pseudoselenomonas ruminantium
CGCGCATTCGCTTGGCACCTTCCCAAGAGGGGAAGGCAAAAAAAAAATCCCGCTGGACATTGTCCAGCGGGATTTTTCAATTCCGTAACAAATGAAATTATTTGATGCCAGCGCCATCGAGAGCGGAACGTACGCTCTGAGCAGCTTTGTGCATCTTTTCGAGTTCATCATCAGTGAGGTGAACTTCGAAGGAACGCATGATACCATCAGCGCAAACCATACGAGGAATGGAGAGGGCAACGTCTTTGATGCCATATTCGCCTTCGAGAACTGCGGAGCAGGGCAGGATGGTGTGTTCATCATAGAGAACGGACTTGATGAAGCGGCAAGCAGCCATAGCAATACCGGTGTTCGTGAAGCCCTTCTTGTTGATAACATCGTAAGCAACCTGAACGAGTTCCTGTTCAACAGCTTCGTGGCTGAGTTTTTCCGTGCGGTGGAAATATTCATCCAGATCATCAATGGGGAAACCAGCGCAGCCAGTCGTGGACCAAGCAACGAAAGCAGCGTTGCCGTGTTCACCGAGAACATAACCGTTGATGTTCTTCGGGTCAACCTGGTACTTGTCAGCCAGGATGCGACGGAAACGGTAAGTTTCGAGCATCGTACCAGTACCGAGGATGAGGTTGCGCGGATAATCGAACTGCGTGGAAACAACATAAGTAGCAACGTCGAGCGGGTTGGTGATCATGATGATCATAGCTTCCTTCGTGCGCTTAACGATTTCGCCCATAACGGAGCTCATGATCTTAGCGTTGGTACCAGCCAGCTTCAGGCGGTCCGGAGTTTCACCCGGGCGGATGGACGGGCCAGCAGTGATAACGATGATGTTTGCATCTTTGCAGTCTTCGTAGTCACCGAGGTGGAATTTGATGTTGGTGCTGTAAACGCAGCTCGTTGCATGGCTGGAGTCCTTAGCTTCGCCCCAAGCCTTGTCTTCGTTGAGGTCGATGAGAACTACTTCCGTAGCCAGCTGGAAATCAGCAATTTTGTTTGCAACTGCAGAACCAACGTTGCTGGCGCCGATAACGACGATTTTTCTTCTGTTGTTCATTTTGTTATTACCCCCTGATTGAAATGTGAAATATATCCCTAAGTCGTGTTAATCGTAGCACTATTAATACCTGGTGTCAATAAGGAATTGCAAAGAAACAAAAGCCGTATTTTTCGCAAAATTGGTGAAATGTTGTAAATGAGGGGAAAATGTGTAAATTTTTGCAGGGGCAAAAATTAAAGAAGATTTTGTGTTGGAAATTGTTGTAATTAGCGGGGTTTTATTATATATTATAGATTGTTTGTTGTAAAAGAAAGAGAGCTTCGGAAGGAGATTGTTTCATATATGTTTGGTATGTCATTGGATATTGGTATTGACCTGGGCACTGCAAATGTGCTGGTATATGTGAAAGGCAAGGGCATTGTTCTGCGTGAGCCTTCGGTGGTGGCCGTTGACCGGGATACGAACCGGGTGCTGGCTATCGGTGAAGAGGCACGGCAGATGATTGGCCGTACGCCTGGTAATATTGTAGCTATTCGTCCGCTGCGCGAAGGTGTTATTGCAGATTATGATATTACGGAGAGCATGCTGCGCCATTTCATTGAAAAGGTTGTGGGCCGCCGTTTTGTGTTCCGTCCGCGGATTATGATTTGTATTCCTTCGGGCTGCACGATGGTGGAACAGCGGGCTGTACAGGAAGCTGCCGAGCAGGCAGGTGCCCGCCATACGCAGCTGATTGAAGAACCTTTGGCAGCAGCTTTGGGCGCAGGTCTCGATATCGTTGAGCCGCGTGGTTCCATGGTGGTGGATATCGGCGGCGGCACCACGGATATTGCGGTGATTTCTTTGGGGGGCATCGTTACCAGCGAATCCCTGCGCATTGCCGGCGATAAGTTTGATGAAGACATTGCTGCTTATATAAAGAAGAATTTCAACATCATGGTTGGTGAGCGTACGGCTGAAGAAGTCAAAATGCGTGTCGGTGCGGCTTTTGTTGGCGCCCGCAATGAGATTCTGGATATCCGGGGCCGGGATATGTTGTCGGGACTGCCAAAGACTGTGCAGATTACCACGGCACAGGCGGCAGAAGCTACGCATAGCAGCGTAGTAAAGATTGTCAACTGCGTGAAGAAGGTATTGGAAGAAACTCCGCCGGAACTGGCCGCAGATGTCATGAACTGCGGCATTGTCCTTACGGGCGGCGGCGCGATGCTCTATGGCCTGGATGAACTCATCCGCCGGGAGACGGATATTCCCACAGCGTTGGCAGAGGATGCCATGAGCTGCGTGGCCCTTGGCTGCGGCATGGCATTGGACAGCTTCAGCAAGTTTGATGGCAAGGCCAAGAACGTAAAAACGGGCCATTAAAATAAAATATTTTGGCAAAGGCGAAACCCTTAACAGGAGTTTCGCCTTTTTGCGCGAATTATACAGGCAAGGATAAGTTTGGAAGATGCTAAGGAGTGACCGATAATGTGGCGTGGTCTTTATACAGCAGGTACGGGCATGATTACGGAATCCAAGCGTACGGATACACTGGCCAATAATCTGGCCAATGCCAATACTACTGGGTTCAAGCGTGATGAGGCTGTCAGCCGGGAGTTTGAACCCATGCTGATTAAGCGTATCAACGACGGGATAAACAAGAATGATGTGACCAGCTTTAAGCAGTTTCATGTGGGGGATCAGTATCCGACCGTGGGGACTTTGGGACTGGGTTCTTATATTGATGAAATTGCCACAGAACATAGTCAGGGGGCTTTTGAAACCACGGGAAATCCGCTGGACCTGGCGATTTCCGGCAATGGCTATTTTGCGATTCAGACGGAAAATGGTGTGCGCTATACCCGTGATGGCAATTTTTATAAGTCGGCCAGAGGCCAGATTCAGACGGTTAATGGTCAGATGGTTTTGGGGCGCAATGGCCAGGGAATCACCATTCCGGAGGAAACCGTCAGCATTATGGTGGGCGCACAGGGCGAGGTTTATGCCGATGGACAGCAGGTGGGACAACTGCAGTTTGTGCAGTTCAATAACCGGCGTGCGGTGTTGAAACAGGGAAATAATCTCTATTATCCGCAGGAGGGGGCTCAGCCGCAGCCGGCTACCGGAGAAATTCAGCAGGGACTTTTGGAGCGCTCGAATACCAATGTGGTATCGGAGATGGTAGAGCTCATCAATAATCATCGTCTGTATGAGGCTGGTTCCAAGGCAGTTACCACACAGGATGCAATGCTCGATAAGTCCGTTAATGATGTAGGACGGGTTTCTTAAATTCCATTTAAGATTTGGTGTGGTTTGTTCGATATATATCAAGAGAAAGGTTTTTTGCGCCTATTTTTGGGGCGTTGGGCAGCGATAGTGCGTTATCGCTGGCGTTATAAGAAGGGGGAAGCTCACTATGATGAGAGCGCTTTGGTCGGCAGCTTCGGGGATGAAGGGGCAGCAGACGAATATGGATGTTATTGCCCATAATATTGCCAATGTGAATACTTACGGTGGCAAGAAGGTGCGGGCTGAATTTCAGGATTTAATCTATCAGACTTTGCGCGATGCCGGGGCACAGAGCGGGCAGGACAATCAGTATCCTACGGGGCTGCAGGTTGGTCTGGGCACGCGTGTGGCAGCTACGCAGCGTGTGATTACGCAGGGGCCGTTGCAGACTACGGAAAATCCGTTGGATGTAGGTATTCAGGGTGAGGGGTATTTCCGGGTTACGCTGCCGGACGGTTCGACCGCGTACACTCGTGACGGTTCGTTTAAGCTGGATTCCCAGCGCCGGTTGGTGACAACAGACGGCTATTTGATTGCTGATGGCATTACCTTTGGCGAAACTTCGCCGGTGGATTCGATTGTCATTGCCGGTGATGGTCAGGTTTCCGAAACACCGGCAGGCGGCACGCAGCAGAATGTAGGGCAGATTACGCTGGCACGGTTTGTCAATCCTGCCGGTCTTACGGCCATTGGCAAGAACCTCTTCATTGTGTCGGAGGCTTCTGGTGCAGCTATTCCAGGCAATCCCGGTGCGGATGGCGCCGGAACACTTACTCAGGGAACATTGGAAATGAGCAATGTGCAGATTGTAGAGGAAATGGTCAATATGATTGTTTCCCAGCGTGCCTATGAATCCAATTCCAAGGCTATTACGACTTCCGATTCGATGCTGGAAATCGCTAATGGACTCAAACGCTGATGAAAATGAAGAGAAGCCGCTTAGCCATTCGCAGCATATTCTGTATGCTATGGAGTGGCTTCTTCTGTCTGTTTGTTCTTGCTTTTCCGCCGCAGGCAGAAGCTCTTTATGGCGGTGGCATGCAGGCGGAGGTTTTTCCCCAGCAAATCAGTTCGCAGAAATTGGCCGGGATTGCCCGGCAGCAGCTGGAATTGGAACTGCATAAGATTAGTGAAACAAGGCGCCATGTGCTGACACTCACCAATGCTCCACGAGATATGCGCTTGCCGGCAGGGAAACTGCGCTATGAGGCAGAAATTCCCGGTCAGATTCGCTATGGTGGCGTGCAGCCGGTACATATACGGATTTATGTCGATGAAAAACTTTATCGGCGGGTAATCTGCTACTACCGGGTGCAGGTCTTTGAAAAAGTGCTGGTAGCGGGGATGAATCTGGGGCTGGAACAGGCGATTGCACCCAACGCTGTACGCGTGGAGGAACGGGAAGTAGCAGGCGGTCAGGGACGGTATCTGGAAAAATTCGAGGATATTGCCGGACGTGTGCCTGTGCGTTATATTCGGATGGGGCAGCCGCTGGAACAGAATATGCTCCAGAATCCTGTGGTAATCCATTCGGGGGCACCGGTAAAATTGGTGACCAATTATAAGGGCATACAGGTCAGTGCTGAAGGCATCGCCATGCAAAAAGGGCGCGTAGGGGGCAGGATAAAAGTGCGTAACGCGCATTCCTCACGTGTCTTGCAGGGAAAGGTTATTGATGCCTCTACTGTGGAGATTAGCTGATGATAAAGGCAGGTAGTGACAATGAAGTTAAAATATAAGAAACAAATTGCCGGAGCATTGGCGGCGGGAACTTTGTTTTTGGCCTTGGCGCCAGTAGCAGATGCCCAATCTCTGTGGGCGATGTCCGGGGGGAGAACCCGCAATATATTTGCTGACCGCAAGGCGCAGGATGTGGGGGATATCCTCACCATTGTTATCAGTGAGTCTACTTCCATATCGGATACCCGCTCCAGTTCCAACAGCAAGAGCGGGAAGAACTCGCTGGATGCCGGCGTGGGTATCTTTGATTTTATCAAGGCTGCTTCTATCGGCGGCTCGGATTCCTTTAAGGCGGATGGTTCGGCTGCTTCCAAGAACACAACCCGTGGCAATGTGACCGTGACGGTAGTGGATGTGCAGCCCAATGGCAATCTGGTGCTGGAGGGGACGCAATCTATCTGGAATAATAAGAACGAGCACAAGATAACCTTTAAAGGGATTTGCCGTCCGGAGGACGTTACGGCGAGCAATACGATTTCCTCGACCAAAATTGCGTCGGCTACGGTGCGGTTTGATGGCAAGGGACCCTTGAATGCCAAACAGCGGCAGGGCATACTGACCCAGGTATTCAACTTCTTGTTCTGATAAGATATGGAGGCTTTTATGAAAAGAGTATTGGCTTGTTTACTGGCCGGGGCTTTGGCATTGGGGATTGTACCACCAACAGCCTCGGCAGATAATGCCGTGACCCGGATAAAGGATATCGCCAAAGTGCAGGGGGTGCGCTCCAATCAGCTCATGGGCTATGGATTGGTAGTTGGTCTTAACGGCACCGGTGATTCCAATAAATCTGTAGAAACCGTGCAATCCATTGTCAATATGCTGAAAGCTTATGGTGTGGCGGTAAATCAGGGCTCCCTGAAATCCGACAATGTGGCGGCTGTTATGGTAACGGCTACTTTGCCGCCGTTTGTACGGGAAGGTGATACCATCGATATTACGGTATCGTCCATTGGCGATGCGGACAGCATTCAGGGGGGAACGCTATTGCAGACTCCGCTTAAAGCCGGCAATGGTGAAGTCTATGCTGTGGCGCAGGGGGCTGTGTCTACGGGCGGTTTTGCTGCGGGACGTGGCGGCGGTGGGAATTCCACGGCAACCAAGAATTTCCCCACAGTCGGCATGACGCCGAATGGGGCCATTGTGGAACGTACGGTAGAAGATGACCTGGGGCGTAATGGACGTCTTTCCCTGTCGCTGTCTCATCCGGACTTTACCACGGCTACCCGTATGGCAGCAGCGATTAATTCGCAGTATGGTGGGGTTGCGCAGGCCGTAAATCCTGGGCGTATTGATATCAACATTCCCGCCTATTACAAGGGAAATGTGGTCGGCTTTGTGGCCTCCATTGAAGAACTGCCGGTTATGCCGGATAAAGTGGCCAAGATTGTGGTGAATGAACGTACCGGCACCATTGTTATGGGCGGTGATGTTACGGTGGATGAAATCGCGATTACACAGGGCGGTCTGTCCATCCGGGTGCAGAAAAGTACGAATGCCAATCAGCCCGAGCCGTTCAGTTATGGTACGACCATTGTGACCAAAAACAGTGATGTGGATGTGAAGGAAGACAAAGCGAGCACTGTGGTGCTGCCGGCTACGGCGAACATCAATGACATTGTTGGTGCGCTTAATGCTGTAGGGGCAACGCCGCGTGATACGATTTCCATTTTGCAGGCCATGAAGGCCTCCGGGGCGATTCACGCAGAATTGCAGTTGATTTGATGACAGATTAAAGGCAGGTGTTGGATATGCAGATACCACCCTTGTATACTTCAGCTTTAGGCGCAGGCGGAAACAGCAATTATGCATCGTCACAGACGGCTGCAGAATCCGCGAAATTCTCCCAGATTTTAAATGAGCTGAAAAATAAAACGGAAGGTGCGTTAAATCCCAAGGAGGCTGAGGCGCTTAAAGCGGCAAAGGCTGCGGAAAAACGGGACAAGGACTTGAAAAAGGCCTGCGAAGGCTTTGAGGCGATGTTCCTCAATATGATGTATCGGCAGATGCGGGCTACCGTACCGGAAGATACGCTCTTTGGGGAGTCCAATGCGCTGAAAATCTTTCAGGACATGCGGGATGACGAACTGATGAAGAATGTGGCCGCGGGCGGCGGCATCGGCATTGCGGATATGATGTACAAACAGCTTAAACCGCAGGTTGAAAGTCGCAATGCGGCGCAGAATGTGATAAAATAATGGACGGTGGGACGGCTTTCCCGCCGTCCCTGTTTGTTTTTTAGGAGGTCCTTGGTTTTGATGATAAAAAAACGCAGCTTAGCTGCTTTGACACTAGCTGTTTCTCTGCTCGGTGCGCCGCTTTTTGCTGAGGCCGCTGATTTGCATGCCGTCCGCTATCATAGTGGTTCTGAACATGACCGGATTGTCTTTGACTGGTCATCCATGCCCCGCTATAATGTGACGGTGTCCAGTGACCGGCGGCAGGTAACGCTGGATTTTTTTGGCGTGGAACGCCGCAGTATAGATGAAAAGACATTTAGCAGCTCCAGAATTGACAAGGTGCAGTTCACGGAGAAAAACGGACATTTGCTGGTTACTCTGCGGCTCAAAGCAGGGCTGTCCTATCGGGTCGAAAAACTGGCCAATCCTGCCCGGATTTTTATTGATGTGGTGCCGGAAACAGCGAAGGTGTCCAGAACGAAAAAGCCGGCCATGCAGACCAAGCCTGCTGTGAAAAAGCCGCTGCCGGCAGCGGCGGGCGGCAATGTGCTGAATCTCAATTTTGACGGCCTTTATACGGAGATGGTGGGGCCGGGACTGGCTCGCAGGGAATATGTCTATTGGGATTCTGCGGGAAAGATTTCCGCCTACTTTATCGAGGCCGACAAGAATCTTTACGACGTTAAGCCGGTACTGGCCCGCGGGCGGGTGCCCGGACTGCAGACAACCAGCGGGATGTCGGATATGACGGACGCGGTTGCGGCGGTGAATGCGACTTATTTTGCCGGCAATGGTGATGCCATTGGCATGCTGAAGATTGATGGCGATATGGCCGGTACGACCTATTATCGACGTACAGCCCTGGGCATTGGTCGGGATGGCAAGCCCTTTATGGGGCCGGTCAGCTATACGGGCACGGTAACGCTGGGAGATGTGACTTTGCCGGTATCCGGAGTGGATGCAGAGCGGGGCGAGGACAATCTGACCTTGTACAATCATTGGTATGGCAGCCGCACGGGTACCAATGAATATGGTATGGAATATACGGTAGTGGATGGTGAAGTAACGGCGATACATAACGGCAATTCGGCCATCCCCAAGAATGGCTGTGTCGTATCGGTACATGGTTCGGCAGCAGAGGCTTTTTCCGGAGTGCAGGTTGGCGATAGGGCTGTTATTTCCCAGGAAATGAGCAGTCCCTGGAATCAGGCTGTGTATATTATGGGTGCGGGGCCGCGCTTGGTGCAGAACGGCGTGGTCAATGTGACGGCCGGCAATGAGCAGTTTCCTGCGGATATCCGCTATGGACGTGCTCCACGCAGCGCGGTAGCCATCCTCAAAAATGGCAACTATCTGTTCGGTGTTGTGGACGGAAGACAGTCTTCCAGCCGTGGTCTCACGCTGACGGATTGGGCTAAACTGTTGGTCAAGATGGGAGCCAAAGACGCGATGAATCTCGATGGTGGCGGTTCTAGTGCCCTGGTCGTGGGCGGTCTGCTGCAAAACTCCCCCAGCGATGGTCGGGAGCGTTCTGTGGGGTCGGCGTTGATTCTTACGGAAAAATAAATTTATTTAGGACTTTATACCTATAGTAAAACCATTATGATGGCGGTATAATGAAGGGATAGCGATTATTGCGAGCAAATGAGGTGAATTATTTTGCGTAAATATATAAAGAAAATGGCGGCTTTAGGACTGGCGGCCATGATGACGATGCCGCCTGCTACGGGATTGGCGCTGGATCCGATTTTGTCCCATGATCAGGTGACGGAAGGGATGGTTGGCACGGCTTACACCGTTATCGACAGCAGCGGGCAGCTGCGGGATTTTCAAGTGGATATCGTGGGCAATATGGAAAACGGCAAAGGTTCGCAGCCGATGATTATGGCCAAAGCCTCCGGGCCAGTGGTTGAACAGACCGGCGGGATATTGCAGGGGATGAGTGGCAGCCCTGTATATGTGAATGGCTATCTTATCGGTGCGGTAGCGGCAGGGATTAAAGAAATGACGCCGTATACGTTCTTTATCACGCCGATTGATGAAATGCTGCCACTATGGTCTATGCCGGACAAGAAGAATAAGACGCATATTTCAACGATTAACATAAAAAAAGAAGCAGAGAAAAGAGAAAAGGCTGCAGCAGAGAAGAAGAAACGAAAAGAGGAGCGGGCCAAATCTGCAGATAAAAAGGTCTATGGGGATGAACTCGTGGATCGGGCGCGGGCGGCAGTAACTGCGGATAAGGAACAGGCCAAAAAAGAGAAGGACGCACCGGCCAAGGATGAGAAAAACGAGTCCGCCGGTCAGCAGCCCGCAGATGATAAGCCGCAGGCGAAGGCGGATGTAAAGCCTGAGCCTAAGGATGTCATGTATTTTTCCGGCTTTAACCAGGCCGGACTGGACTTTTTGAAACGACAGATTGACCCGCATGATAGCTTTACGTTTCTGCCGATGGGTACGCCCGGCACGGCAGCCATGAATAAGACGAAATATCATGCTACGCTGGAACCTGGGGCGGCTGTCGGCGTTGCGGTAACTTATGGCGATTTTGCCGTGGGGGCAACCGGAACGGTGACGGCTGTAGATGGCGACCGGATTTTGGCTTTTGGCCATCCCTTCCTGCATCGGGGCAATGTCAATTACTTTATGACGGATGCCACGGTGGTGGGCACGATAAGCGGCCAGAGCAACGGCATGAAAGTGGCTAATATCGGCAACATTATCGGCCGTATCAGTCAGGACCGGGCAACGGGAATTGCAGGTACTTTGGGGCAGTTCCCTTCGGTAGTGCCCATCAAGGTCAGCGTCAAGGACAACGGCCTTGCCCGCAGTGAAAACTATGGGGCACGGATTGCCTATGATGAAGATTTCCTGCCGCAGCTTTCTGGTGGTATTGCCTATGCAGCGCTTTCCAAGACCAGTGACAACCTTAGCGGCAGCACGGCTAAGGTCGGGTTCAGGATTCGTACGGATGCGGTAAAAGACGGCGTGGTAAAGCGGGACAATATGTTCTACAACACGGCAGATGTTGGACAGATTGCCATGGCTGAACTCATGCAGGCTATGAGCACGATTTGCCAGAATGCAGACAAAGAATCCGATATCATCGATGTGCAGGTGGATATCACCGTGGATGGTGGCAGAAAGACGGCCTCCCTGGTATCTGCCGTGCCGGACAAGAAAAAGGTAAAGCCCGGTGACACGGTGAAATTTACGACGACCATCAAACCGTACCGCAAGGCACAGGAAACGCTGATTATTCCTTACAAGGTGCCGGATGCCCAGCCGGCAGGCACGTTGAATCTGGATATCCGCGGCGGCGGGCTGGTGCCGGTTACGGCGCTGATGCTTCTGCAGCAGTCTGGCGTAGATGTAGCCAGCACGCCGGAAACCAAACAGACGACGGAAGATCGTCTGCGCAAGCTGGAAAAGGCCGGGAAGAATAATGAAATTGTTATTGCACCCGGACCTGTGCAGGCAACGCCGAGTAAAGAAGCTTTGGCGAATGCGCAGAAAGATGCCAATTTGAAGAGAAAGGCCAAAGTCAGCAAGCTGGCCAGCTTTGGCAAGAAGGAACTCACTCCTGGCGAAACGAAATTCGCCACAGGTTACATCATTGACAATGTAATCCATTCCGCATTGACAGTAGAGCGCAGTTAATGTACTTTCGCGCAGCAAAGTGCAATCCCCTATTGTAAAGACTGGCGGTTAATGGTAAACTATTGGTTGGTGCTTTTTAAAGGCATGACTATTAGGAGGATAAAGAACTTAATGGAAAAGTTGATTATACATGGGGGACGTCCGTTAAAGGGGCGCGTAAAAATCAGCGGGGCCAAGAATGCCGTTTTGCCGATTATTGCGGCAACTCTTTTGGGACAAGAGTCGGCCAGTGTATTGGACGAAGTTCCGGCGCTGGAAGATGTGCATACCATTACCGAGGTTTTGAAAAAACTGGGGGTTAAGGCGGATTTTGATGAGTCCAAGCATCAGCTGCGCGTGGACAGCACGGTTATTGGCAGCTGTGAGGCTCCTTACGATCTGGTGCGGAAGATGCGGGCATCGTTCCTCATCATGGGGCCGCTGCTGGCCCGTTGCGGGCAGGCGAAGATTTCCCTGCCTGGTGGCTGTGCTATCGGTACCCGCCCCATTGATTTGCATTTGAAGGGCTTTGAGGCATTGGGCGCTGAGATTAAAATCGGCCACGGCTTTATCGAGGCCACGGCTCCGGATGGACTCAAGGGCACGAAAATCTATCTGGACTTCCCGAGCGTTGGCGCTACGGAAAATATCCTGATGGCGGCCTCGATGGCGGAAGGTGTCACGATATTGGAAAATCCGGCCCAGGAACCGGAAATCGTGGATTTGGCCAATTATCTCAATGTGATGGGGGCCAAGATTCGCGGTGCCGGCACGAATGTGATTAAAATCGAAGGTGTACCCAAGCTGGTAGGCCGTGATTATACCATCATTCCGGATCGTATTGAGGCAGGGACCTATATGGTGGCTGCTGCAATGACGCAGGGGGATGTCTATATTGAAAATGCCATCAGCGAACATTTGAAACCAGTGATTGCCAAGTTAAAGGAAGCTGGTGTCACCATTGAAGAAGATGTGGACGGTATCCGCGTAACCTGTAATAAGCGTACGAAGGCAGTGGATATCAAGACCATGCCATATCCGGGCTTTCCTACGGATATGCAGGCACAGTTTATGGCGATGTTGGCCATATCTGAGGGCACGGGACTGGTTACCGAAACGGTTTTTGAAAACCGCTTTATGCATGTCGATGAATTAAAGCGTATGGGGGCAAACATCAAGATTGATGGCCGTACTTCCGTGGTGGAAGGCGTGGATACCCTCACGGGCTGTCAGGTAAAGGCTACTGACCTTAGAGCAGGCGCCGCCATGGTGCTGGCAGGGCTGGTAGCGGAAGGGGAAACCCAGGTGGGCTACCTTCACCATATTGACCGTGGTTATGATAATCTCGTGGATAAATTAGTGGGTCTGGGGGCAGATATCTGCCGCCGGGAATCTTAATAGGAAAAGCCTTGGCATTTTGCAGCCAAGGCTTTTCTTTTAGGGCTTTTTCTGCTATACTATTTATGTTGCGGTTGTAGCTCAGTTGGATAGAGCGTCCGCCTCCTAAGCGGCAGGTCGCGCGTTCGAATCGCGCCAATCGCACCAGTTAGCAAATGTAAAGGCTGTGAAGTCAGCGGATGATGATTCCGCACATACTTCACAGCCTTTTTGTTTTTATCCGTTATTGCCTTTATAGCCGGCCAGGCTGCAGATTCTCTGGACGAACCAGCCTTCGAACAGGCCGATGATATTGGCGCCGTTGATATAGAGGAAGGCCATTAAGATGTTGACCCAGTAATCCGGATGTACCGGAAAGCCGTTCAGATAGTACCCGGCAAAGATGCAGGAGAAGGCATTAAAGCCTACCAGGGGCTGAATACCGGGAATCTTGAAGGTAAGGATCAAGAGCAGGATATTGGGAAAAACGCCAATAATATTTGGCAGCAGCCAGGGCAGATACGGTTTGAGCAAATCGATGCAGACAACCGAGGACAGAGCCAGTACACCGCCCAGGATACAGGTGATGGTGCCTTCCTTGATGGCACGTACATTCGCGCCGATAGACAGATACCAGGTCCAGCCGATGAATACCGCCCATACGGGGATATCCACCAGCAAGAAGAGGGCAGTCAACCCGGAGGCTGTGGCCATGAGAAAATCTTCCCGGTTGGCATTCTTGATTGCATAAATTAATTTTTCCATTTCTCTTACTCCATGATTACTTTCGTGTATTTTTTACAGGGCGTCCCTGTACATAAACTTCCTGAATGTCCTGAGCTGTGCCGTGGTAGATGAAGTTCTGCAGCTGTTCATCTACGCTGCGCTCCTGTTGGTATTCGGGGACATCGGTAATGAGGAAATCAGCAGACCAACCGGTTTCGAAGCTGCCGGTCTGGCCGAAGAATTCGCCGCCGGCTTTGGTTGCCAGATAAAAGGCCTCAGAGAGTTTTAGCGGCGTTTCCTCAGGATTTTCAATGCTGCGGATTTTCGATACTTCAATCGCGCGGACGATTTCGTGAGGCATATAAAGGGTGTTTCCGGCACCGATATCGCTGCCCAGTACAACCTTGACACCGGCATTGAGCATTTTGCGCATGGGCATGAGACCGCTGGAAAGGTTGAGATTGGAGGCAGGGCAGTGAACCGCATAGACGCCCTTGTCTGCCATAATGGCGATTTCCTCATCGGAAAGATGGATGCAATGGGCCATCAGTGTCGGTGTCTGACCAAAGAGGCCAAAGCGGTCATAGACGCTCATGTAGTATTGGTCCTGGGGGAATAGCTTTTTGACCAGCTCGATTTCACCGGGATTTTCGGACAGATGGCTTTGTACAGGTACTTGATATTTTTCGGCGAACTGTCCCAGGCCGGTCATCATTTCTGCCGTGACCGAGGGCACGAAACGCGGGGTGATGATGGGGCGAACCAACGGATGATTCTGCCATTTTTGGATGAACTCCTCAGTAGCCTTCAGGGATTCTGTAGTTTCTTCAGTGAGGGCCGGCGCAGAGTTGGTGTCCATATTCACCTTGCCGACATAGGCGCGTACGCCTTTTTGCGACAGAAGGTCGCATAGGATATCGGTGCTTTCCGGGTGGATGGTTGCAAAAATGGCGGAAGAGGTGGTGCCGCAGGCGGTCATTTCATCCACAAAGAGCGGGTAAATTTTGCGGGCATAATCCGGGTCGGCAAATTTTGGCTCTTCCTGAAAGGTGTAGCCATCGAGCCAATCCAGCAGCTTGTAGTCCATGCCCATGCCAATCTGGATGTATTGTGGGGCGTGCAGATGCATATCGGCAAACCCTGGCATAATCAGTTTTCCCTGACAGTCTTTTACGGGCAGGTTGTCTGCCATAGCAGGCTTTTCGGCAGAAACAGAGGTAATCTTTCCTTTTTCCACAACCATGTAGCCGTCTTTTATTGATATGAATTTATTTCTGTCCGGTGTATAGATAATATTGCCGTGCAGGACAAAGGAATCCTGTTTTTCCATAATCAACACTCCAAATCAAGTTTTAGTTTGTTCTATTCGTTTTCATCTTTATTTTATGAAAAAAAGGACAAAAAAGGAAAGGACATAAGTCCGATATGGAGAGGAACATAGGGAGAATTTTTAGCAATTTCCGACATCCCTTTAGCAGTCGCGGAAAGTCACGTGAAAGGGCGGTTTTTTCATGCTACAATAGCAATGACGCAAGAACAATATGGATTCGGGGAGGAATCGGTATGTTTACCATCAAAAAGATTTTGTTGGATTTTATGGAAGAGGCAGCAGGGGTGACGAGTTTTCCGGTACTTAGCTGGCAGTTTGCGGCGACAGGCAGGAATTTTCGGCAGAGTGCTTTTCATATACAGGCCGCTGAGCGGGCAGATTTTACGCAGTTAATCTATGACAGCGGCGAGATGGCGGGCAAGGATTCCAATGGGATTAAGCCGCATGTGAAACTGCAAAGCGGCAGGCGCTATTATGTGCGCGTGCGGGCGGCTGCCGAGGGGAAATGGTGCACGTGGTCTGAACCGGTCAGCTTTCTGACGGGAAATATCGCGGAAAACTGGCAGGGGAAGTTTATTTCAGCAGAAACGCCTGCAGACAAGGATAATTCCAAGGGAACGTATCTGTGCAAAGAAATTCAACTGGATAAAGAGGTCGAACAGGCTGTAATTTATACCACGGCTTTGGGGCTGTATCAGTTCTTTATCAATGGGCAGCGGATTGGCCGGGAGGAACTGGCACCGGGCTGGACGGCTTATCAGAAACGCCTGTCTTATCAGACTTACGAGGTTACGGAATACCTGAAAAATGGCCGCAATGAACTGCGGGCACATGTGGGCGCCGGTTGGTACAAGGGCATGCTGACCTTCCATCATGTGCGCAATCTCTACGGTGAGCAGACGGCATTCTTTGGCCAGCTGCATGTGCGTTACACGGATGGTACGGAGGACGTCTTTGCCACGGATGAAAGCTGGCTGGGCGCGGACAGTCCGGTGCTTTTCGCAGAAATCTATGGCGGGGAAACCTATGATGCCGGCAAAGCAGAACCGGAGGCCGGTATGTGGCATACGGTTCAATGTGTCGATTACCCGCTGAACAATTTGCAGCCACAGACGGCTTCCCCCATTCGTGTGGCCGGGGAGATTCCTGTTCAGAAAATGTTGGTAACCCCGAAAGGCGAACGCGTGCTCGATTTTGGGCAGAATATGTCCGGCTGGGTAAAATTCAAGGTGCGGGGCGCCAAAGGGACGCAGGTAAAATTGCATTGCTTTGAAGTGTTGGACAAGGATGGCAATGTCTATTTGGAGAACTTGCGGGAAGCCAAGGAAACCATTACCTATATCAAGGGCAGTGATGCGGAAGAAGTATTTACGCCGCATTTCACCTATCAGGGCTTTCAATATGCATGGCTGGAAGAGTGGCCGGACGATGCCCAGGCTGATGATTTTACGGCACAGGTACTGCATTCGGATATGCCGCAGACAGGCTCTTTTGCGTGTTCGGAAAAGCTCATCAATCAGCTGCAGCACAATATCCTTTGGGGCCTGAAAGGGAATTTCCTGGATGTGCCCACCGATTGTCCGCAGCGTGATGAGCGGCTGGGCTGGACAGGTGATGCGGAGATTTTCAGCAGTACGGCCAATTTCCTTGTGAATACGCATGCCTTTTATCAGAAATGGCTGGGCGATTTGGTCGCCGAGCAGGCCGATAACGGTGCTGTTCCCCATGTAGTGCCGGACGTGCTGACCCCTGTGGCCACGCCGGAGATGATTGAGCATATGGGCATGGATGGGGCCTCTGGCTGGGCGGATGCGGCGACCATTGTGCCCTGGAACCTTTATCTGGCCACGGGCGATATCGCCATTCTGCGCCGTCAGTACGACTCCATGAAAAAGTGGGTTTCCTTTATGGATGCCCGCATGGATGAACAGGGGCGGTTTACCTATAAAATGCAGTTTGGTGACTGGCTGGCCCTGGATGGTGACGGCAAGACACCCTTGGGCGCAACGCCTACGCCGTTTACTTGTTCCGTCTATCATCTGGTGTCGTTGGAGATTGTGGCGCGCAGTGCCAAAATTTTGGGGTATCTGCAGGAAGCTGCGGCGTTTAATCAAAAATTGGAAAAGCTGTTGCGCCGTTTCCGGGCCAATTATCTGCCGGAAGGTGAATTGACGGTGAAAACGCAGTCTGCCTATGCGATGGTGCTGGCCTATAAGCTGGCTCCTGCGGATATACGTCCCAAGCTGGCAAAAGAACTGGTCGATATGCTCGAAAAAGATGGTCATTTGGTGACAGGCTTTATGGGAACCCCTTGCCTGTGTCAAGCCTTGTCGGAAAATGGCCAGACTGCTGCAGCCTGGAAGCTTTTGGAACGAGAGGAATTCCCGGGCTGGCTCTATCCGGTGAAGCAGGGAGCAACGACGATTTGGGAACATTGGGATGGCAAACGGCCGGATGGCAGTTTCTGCAGCCCCGATATGAACTCCTTTAATCATTATGCTTATGGTTGATTCAGCTATGGCAGCACTTTATCTTACTCTTAGTAGAAGAAAGATTAAGTAATCACAACTTAATATGTAAAAAACAGGCAATTTTTTTTATTTTCGTGTTTAATAAATATTACTTTCCTAGACAGCACCAGTTACTCCTCTTCCTCCTGAGATTCTTCCACTTTCTTCATCTTTGCTCTATGAGTATCGCATAATTCATTAAAATCCAGCACAAAAATTTTAGTTCCTATTATATCACCTCGTTTGTTAAAATAATATTTTCCGTTCAGTCCAGTCCAGGTATTTTTACGAAGTTCAGCTGCAACATCCTTTGCCTTTACAGAATGAGCCTTTGCCATAGCGCCGGTAAGGATTTTTAAGGATTCGTACCCCTGTACAGCCTGCTGTGCCGGACTTTTTCCATATGTCCTGGA
>CADBYQ010000023.1 GCA_902798865.1 Pseudoselenomonas ruminantium
CTAATTTCATTCGTAATATTTTTCCCTTTTGTAATGTATTCTTCCGCTTTTTTTGCTATAATTATCCTATAGATACTAGTCAGGGGATGATTTTATGCATATTCGTCATAGCAAGCTTTTGAGCCTGGTGAATCAGCACAATCGTATTGCCGTAGCTGATTTGGCCAAAGCTTTGGACGTTTCGGAAGTTACTATCCGCAAAGATTTAAATATTTTGGCCAAAAAGGGACTTTTGCGTCGGGAGCATGGCTTTGCCCGCCTGACCACTAGTGATGATGTGGGAAACCATCTTTCCTTTAATTACGAGGCAAAACTGCGCATTGCCCGTCGGGCGGCCGAGAGCGTACACAACGGGGAAACCGTTATGATTGAATCCGGCAGCTGCTGTGCCCTGCTCGCAGAGGAAATCGCCGCCAACCGCCGGGATGTCACCATCATCACCAACTCAGCCTTTATCGCGGATTACATTCGTAAATACCCCAATGTTCATGTAATACTATTAGGCGGGGAATATCAGAAAGAATCGCAGGTAATGGTTGGCCCCATGGTCAGAAACTGTGTACAGGATTTTTATGTAGGCAAATTCTTTGTGGGGACAGATGGTCTCAATGAGCTCGGTTTTATGTCCAATGACCTCATGCGGGCCGAAGCTGCCCGCTGCATGGCCGAACGTGCTGAGCAGACCATTGTCCTGACAGAATCCGCCAAATTCAGCCTGCATGGCACGGTAAAACTCTTGTCCTACAATCAAGTCAGTGCCCTGTATACCGATGATTTGGCCGATAGCAGCACATTGAGCAAATTACATGAACAAGGCATTCATGTTTATCCGATAAGCAGCAAATAAGCAAAATAAGTCGTGAAGATATCCTATTCATATCTTCACGACTTATTTTATTGCAAGTCATGCTTATTCATTTCTTTCAGTAACTCAATAGCACCGCGGCCCATGCCGGTTTCCCGGGCCGTCTCTTCTATGGAATAACCGCTGCGCAGTAAAGCCTTGGCCTTGGCAGCATTAGGTGAAATCGCTTTCTCCGGCTCGCTCGTTTTCGGCGGTTCGGACTGTTCTTCTTCAGCTTCCAGATTTTCCTGCTGAGCTGAATCCTGAACTTCCGCCAGGTCCTCCGGCCGCCTGGTCATCGCTACAGCCAATCCCGTTGCCTGCTGCGCATTAATAGCTGGTTCTTCCCGATTCATGGAATTTTGCAGCACCTCAGCAAAATCCTGCGCATCCACCCGCTGCATGGGGGCCGCGGCTGCCATCGGTATCACCGGCTGCGGTGGTACTAATGGCACGGATTGGTAAGCCGCAAGTTCAGCAATCATTTTACGGGCTTCGGTAAGTTCCCGATTCAAAGCCGCAGAACGATCCTCCATCTCTCCGGCTAAACGCTTGTACTCGTTAATTCCGGCTTCCAATCTTACATTGCGTTCATCAGCCTGTCTGAGCAGTTCCTCCAAGTGCTGTATATGGTTGCTCATGCGGGCAATCACGGCATCTGCAGAACGCGTCAACTCTGCTTTCAATTGTTCCGTAGATGTCCGCAGTTCCTCTGTATCTACGCCCTGCTGTCGTTTGGAAATCACACGCACCACCATCACCAGTAAGGCGCCAGCTATAATTAGAAAACCAAATAATTCTGGAAACATAAGCTTAACAAAAATCCTCCTCAAGATATAATCATATAGATTATACGATATTTACAGGCTGATGTCTAATAGCTGTCCTCGTGACGGGTCACTAGCCATCTTCATCGTCGGCTGTTCCTCTGTTTCTTCTGTTGGCGTTCCAGCCATTTTGCGCTTGTTATGATATCCGCCTCCCCGATTTTTCTGCCGTTCCGGTTCATCTTTGATGCGCCCATCCTCAGGATTTTCCTTGCCCCGCACCTGTTTTTGCTTTAACTTATCGTCATTTTTCTGTTCCAAAGCCTGATAATCTGACTGTAAGGCATTGGCCTGGTTAAGATTGTGCTGCACCTGTCCAGCATCAGCAGCCCGGGGAACAATCATCTGCATACTCATGGAGTTGACTTCCATATATTTCCCTTCTTTCCTGCTTTGCTAATACAAACGAAGGGCATCTTTTACGATGCCCTCACAAAAACAAATTCAATAAGTACCAATATTGATGCGCTCATCCTTTACGCTCAACAAACAACGGCGAATGCTGCTTTGCACATTCATAATCACCGAATTAATGGTTATGCGTACCCCTGGATAAACCGTATCCATCACACGAATCTTGCCATCCTTCATACGGCCCATTGCTTCTTCCAAAGCCTGTATCTCCTTTTCTGCCCGCTTGATTTTTCCCGCCAAAGGAAATTGCGAACGGGTCAACGCATTTATCTGATCAATGCGCTGCTGAGGCAGACGGCTTACATCAATCTTGCCCAAGGTGTTGAGCATCTGGGTGATTTGTTTCAATCTCCCCCGATCTTCCTTACACTCCCGGCAGATTTCCTGATAGCGCTGTTGTATGGTTGGGTCAATACCTACAGACAATTTGGTCACCACAGCAGCAGCATTGCCTGCCATCTTACAGCGAATTTCCTCACTGGCAGCTATACTGCCCCCCGTAATCATTCCCCGTTTTTCCTCGACAATGACCATATTGCCTGCCCTTAGCTGAGAATGCAGCACAGCATCCGTGATGATGATATCCCGCCCGGCTTCTATTACTGCATTTTCAGCAAACATAGCCTGTACACTTTCCGCCGACTTAATATATCCCTTGTTCTGCCCATTGATGCCGCCCTTTATCGTGACATTGCGGCCTTCCACTATGGCACCATTGACCATGCCGCCGATTTCAATATCACCAGTCGCTTTAACTACAAAACCAGCCTCGACATTTCCCCGGATGGATACACCACCAACAAAATTAATATTGCCTGTAGCTGCACCTACGCTGGAATTAATATCCAAATGCGGGTCGATGTCTATCTTGCGGGTGGAATCGACAATCTGTCCATCAATGCAGGCATATAGTTCATTATCATTGCGGACTTCCGTATTCTTTCCCTGCGGTATGGGAATCGGACGCCCCGGCCGAGGCATCACCTCGATACCAAATATATTCTTTCCGGGCTTGCCTTCAGTCTGCGGTATACGCACGGCTAAAAGTTCACCTTTCTTTGCCAGAACGAAAAGTCCCATATCCTTGTAATCAGCCCTGTCATATTCATCGATTTTCGGCCTGTTCTTCTTGGACAAATCAAATTTGCGATCGATTTTCGCATTTTCGCCATGCTGTACCTGTTTGCCCTCGGCAACGACAAAAGGCGTAAGACTCTGTACACCTTTTTCTATTGCCTCTTCTTTGATGCCAAAAATCACGTCTTTTTCTGCTAAAGCGGCTTTGACCTCTTCTACTGTGGGCAGTTTCTTTCCTTTGCTGGTATCATAACGAACTGTAGCAATCATCTGGTCACGGCTGATATCAATTATAATGCCAGCCTTTTCGCCATCATCATCCACTTCATCCTGCGGCTCGTCATCCTCCTGTGTGTTTTTCTCTTCATCCTCTGGCACTGTTTCTTCGACTTCATCAGCAATTTTACGGCGTTCTCCCGCTGCTTCACGGATAATTTTTGACAGCTCAATGATATCATAATCATTAACTCCGTTATCATGCAAGGTCTGCCGCACATCAGACAGTTCAAAGAGCATCTCTGCGCCATCACTGGGATATACCGTTACAAAAACACCATCCTTGAGGAATTCGAGCAGATAACCTGCGTCCTCTCCGCCAACTGCCGGGCGTAATACCTGGTCATCCATGTTGCGTCCCCCTTAGGCTTAATTTATACCAAGCTTGCCTTCATCCTTGCCAAATGACCGCGCATACGGAATATTGCTTTTGTATGCAGCTGCGAAATCCTGGCTTCGGATAAATTAAGGATTAAGCTGATTTCTTTCAAAGTCAGTTCTTCATAATAGTACAACGCTACTACTTTCTTCTCTTTTTCCGGCAATCGCTCAATAGCGGCTGCTAAAGTCTGCCTGAGTTCTTCTTTTTCCATGCGTTCCGAAGGACCTGGTTCTCCTGCCAGCGGAGAATCTGCCCGCAGGTAGTCATCAAGAGGAATGACGGTTGCTACGCTGATCTGCCCCTCCAAGGCCTGCAAATCCTTCACTGAGATTTCCAGTTCAGCAGCCAATTCCTCATCAGTCGCCGGTCTGCCTAAACGATTTTCCAAATCGTATACGGCCTGTTCATAACGACGGATTCTTTGCCGTATGGCCACAGGAAGCCAATCCTTTGCGCGAAGATAATCAAGCATCGCTCCGCGAATTCGGATACCAGCGTAAGTCTCAAACTTATTCTTGCGCTCAATATCATAACGGTCAATGGCATCCAAAAGACCGAAAAAACCACTGGAAAGCAAATCATCCCGATCCACATGAGCTGGAAGGCTGATTGCGAGCCGCCCCGCAACCAGCTTGATCAGTGGTAGATAATACTCTGCCAGCTGGTTGCGCAGCTCCACACTTTTACTCTTCAAATAGTCCTGCCACAGGGAAGCGACATCTATCGCCGGCGCTTCATTTGTCAGTTCAATAGAATCCACTTAAGCGCCCTCCTCCCATCAACATTTGAGCACCTGTTACTTTGGCGTTTCCATGCGCGTCAGGTCATCGCTGCTTAGCGGCTCAAACTGCGCCTGTCCGCCCGTTTCTGCTGGTTCCGCTTCTCCTGTTGCCGGGGATTCATCTTCGGCGGTATATTCATCCACCGCCGAAGACGTCTCTCCTTCTTCTCCCATGACCAGAGTTTCCTCATCTTTAGCCTCAATAAAGGCATCAAAGTCAAAGATGTCCTGGGCAGCAAGTATTCTCAACAGGATGTAGACAATCAAGCCTGCGCTGATAAAACCAACTATACTGCGGAAAAAAACCGTTATGGCCCGCGCATCGCTTGATAGGCCTGTAATCACTATCACCGTGGCGGCAATAAAAGCGAAAACCATTGCTGCATATAACTTAGCCAAAATCTTTTCACCTGCACAATTTGTCTGAAATTTAAATCGTTTTCTCGCCTTTATCGATAGTCTTAACCTTATAAACCCCATCATTGAGGTCAATGGACACCGTGCGGCCATAAGTACCGCCAGTATCTTCGGCAATCAGTTTAATTCCCAGTTCCTTCAAAATTTTCTTTGCTGCTTCCGCATTGCGACTGCCAACACGCATGATATCGGTAGCATTCTGGAAAGCAAACATTTGCGCTCCACCGGCGATTTTAGCCACAAGACGCGTCTTTACTGCGCCCTGTGCCAATACGTCTCTGAGCATCAGCGGTAATCCTGTATCCGCAAATTTAGCCGGATTGTCCGTTGGACGAGCCTGCGTGCTATCGGGAAGCATGATATGCAGGAGCCCGCCGACTTTGGTCTGCGGGTCATACAGAGAAATCCCGATACAGGATCCAAGACCATAGCTGATGATGGTTGACGGAGCAGAACCAACTTTATAGTCGGCCATCCCGACTCTGATAAGATCTGCCATATCACTCAACTCCTACAGCTTTTATAATCGTCTCCAACGAACCCGGGTCAGGGACCAGGAAGAACTGGCCATTAATGCCATCGTCTTCCGACAGGAATTCGGTTTCAATAACCAAAGCCTGATCACCCATCTGTCCCAGCTGTGCCAATACTACGTTCAACAATGCCCCTGCCATATCCATAGCCAGTGCAGGAATGGAAGGCAACATCGTAATCTTCGTAAAGGTAAAGAATGCATTCAAGTATGCACCAGACAAAATATTGCCGATTTCCATCAAAGCGGATTCATCCATGAAGTCCAGACTATTGGTTTCACCATGCGGTTTGCCCATCAGGGTATCCACCAGATAGAAAGCGGATTTCTGCGGAAGGAGGAACAGGATATTGCTGGGAGCCTTGCCATAAACGCGAAGGAATATGCCAACTACCACCGCATCCGGGCCGCCTACCAAATCCGGTACCACTTCCAGCGGTACCAGTGCCACTTTGGGCACATTCATATCAATTCTCCGGTTGATGACCTGGGAAAGGGCTGTCGCCGAATTCCCAGCACCAACATTACCAATCTCACGCAAAGCATCCAGCTGATTGGCGGAAAGATTTAATTCATCGGTCATATCAGACACCTCATTTTTATTTACTTCCCATCGCCAGTTGCGCCAATGATTTCTTCCAGGTTCAACATAATGATAAGACGTCCATCTACATTACCTATACCATTGAGGAAACGGGAACCACTGCGGTCATTGGTGGCCTTCTTGGTATCCACCGTCTTGCTGCCAATGGTCAGGACCTCGGTAACTGCATCAACGAGCATCCCTACATGGAGTTCATCAATGGTCACGGTAACGATACGGGTATTTTCCGTATAAGGAGTTTCCGCCAGGCCCAGCCGTTTTTTCAAATCAATAACGGGGAGCACCGAGCCGCGCAGATTGATAACGCCTTTGATGAAGTCAGCGGCAAAGGGAACGCGGGTAATATCCGTCATATTGCGGATTTCCTGCACATTCAGGATGCTGACGCCATATTCTTCATCCCGCAGCTTAAACGCCACGACCTGCACTTCATCATTCTGTTTGTTTTCTTCATTTGCCATGGTTACTGCCTCCTTACTGCTGCATCATCGTAGCCACATCGAGAATCAGGGCTACACGGCCATCGCCGAGAACCGTTGCGCCAGAGAACATCTTGAGACCCGTAAAGAGGTTGCCCAGGGTCTTGATTACGATTTCCTGCTGACCAATCAGATTGTCAACTACGATACCAGCTTTGGCTTCGCCGGCATGTACAACTACAACGAAAATCTCATCCGAATCCTTCACATGCGGTATCTGCAAGGTTTCTTCCATGCGGATAATCGGGATGATTTCACCGCGCAGGACGATGACCTCACGATTGCGAACCGTCTTGATATCCGTGGGCTGAATGTTGATTGTGCTGTCAATGGATCCCAGCGGAATTGCATAGATTTCTTCCTGAACCTTAACCAGCATGGCCTGAATGATCGCCAGCGTCAGCGGCAGTTTAATCTTAAAGACGGAACCTTCATCAATCTTGGTTTCTACGTCAACATGACCGGACAGGGACTCAATCTTGCTGCGCACAACGTCCATACCTACGCCACGGCCGGAGATATCGGTAATCTGCTCAGCAGTGGAGAAGCCCGGCAGGAAAATCAGGCGTACTGCATCAGCATCATCGAGCTTGTCTGCATCTTCCTGCGAAATCATGCCCTTTTCAACAGCCTTTTTGCGAATCTTGCTGGCGTCGATGCCTTTACCATCATCGGTAACCATGATGACGACGTTGTTGCCTTCGTGGCGGGCGATAAGTCCGACTTCACCTGTACGCGGCTTACCTTTGGCCTCACGTTCATCCGGATGTTCAACACCGTGGTCGAGGGAGTTACGCAGAAGATGCATAATCGGATCGCCGATTTCATCGATAACGGTACGGTCAAGTTCTGTTTCCTCACCCTCGATGGTCAGGTTGATTTCTTTATTCAATTCCTTGGATACGTCACGCACCATACGCGGGAAACGGTTGAATACCGCGCTTACCGGAACCATGCGGACCTTCATGACGATGTTCTGCAGGTCAGTGGTAACACGATCCATCTGTTCCAGTGTTTCGGTGAGTTCGCCAAGGCGATGTGCCTGGCCAATCTGTTCAAGGCGGACCTTGTTAATAACGAGCTCGCCCATGAGGTTCATCAAGGTATCGAGTTTGTCGATATCTACACGAACCGACTGGCTCTGATGGCCCTTCTTCGCCGCAGCGGCTGCGGGTTTTGCTGCGGGTTTTGCCGCTGGCTTCGGTGCCGCCGGTTTCGGTGCTGGTGCTGCTGGCGCAGGTGCCGCTGCAGCAGGTGCCGCTGCAGCAGGTGCAGGTGCAACCGGAGCTGCAGCAGGTGCAGGTGCGGCTGCCGGCTGATCCGGATCTACAACCTCTACTACAATCTTTTCAATTTCCGAGATGGTTGACAGCGCATCTTCCACCGCTTTCTTGTCGGAGCCCGTCACCATCAGGATATCAAAGCTATGCTCAAATTTTTCCTGTTCCAAGTCCTCTGCCGGCGGAACGGATTTAATGACATCACCCAGTTCATCCAGTGCGTTCATGACCATGTAAGAACGTGCGGATTTCAAGAGGCAGGTTTCGGACAAGGTTACCTGAATGTGAACACCAATCATGCCACCTTCCTTGGCCTGACGAAGCATGTCCTTATCGGTATCGGAAAGGTCCATACCTGCAATTGCCGGTGCTGCGGCCGGTGCAGCAGGAGCTGCCTCTGCCGGAGCTGCAGCAGCGGGCGCAGCAGCAGCCGGTGCCGGCTCGCCTTTGGAAATGGAGCTTAATTTTGCCACCAAATCGCTGACATCCACCACATCTTCCGAATCACCATTTGCTACGCTGTCAATCATCTGTTCCAACGAATCCAGACATTTAAACAAGGTATCAATAATGTCCTCGTCTAATTTCAGCTGTTCCTTACGGATAAGGTCCAGCACATCTTCCATTTCATGGGTCAATTCAGCAATCTTATTATATCCCATGGTTGCTGACATGCCTTTTAATGTATGTGCATTACGGAAAATATCGTTTACCACTGAAACGTCTTCGGAATTTTCTTCTAAGCTTAAAAGGCCTTCATTCAAGGACTGTAAATGCTCGTGAGATTCATCCAAAAACATGTCCATATACTGATTGGTATCCATTTGTATTCCCCCTATATCCTTTTATCTCTTTACAGCCTCGACGATAGCCTGGGCTATGCTTTGTATGGGCTTTATTTCATCGGCCAGCCCCGCATCCACTACGGCCTTTGGCATGCCATAGACCACACAGGTAGGTTCATCCTGAGCTATGCTGTAACCGCCTGCTGCCTTAATTTTCTTCATGCCCTCACAGCCATCACATCCCATGCCTGTCATAATAACAGCCACCAGATTCTTGCCAATAGGTGCTACCGAATCGTACATGACATTTACAGCTGGCCGGTGATTGCCTACCGGCGGGTCCTGCCCTAGTACAATTCTGCGGCTGCTGCCCTCTTCCCTGACGCGCAAATGATGACTGCCAGGAGCGATATATACATGACCGGGCTGAATAATATCACCATCTTCCGCTTCCTTTACGGAAACCTGTGATATGGTATCCAGCCGGTCAGCCAAGGCCTTGGTAAAACCTGCCGGCATATGCTGCACGACCACCACACCGCAGGGAAGATTTCCCGGCAGGCGGGTTATGACCTGCTGCAAAGCCTGTGGACCGCCGGTAGATGTACCGATTGCCACCAGCTTTTTCGAACCATTGCCCATACCGGTCATAGTTACAGGTGTAACCTTGCTGGCCGCTTCTGGCTGTGGTTTTCCTCGTGCCTGCAGAATCACATTCGGTCGTTTTACCGCAAAGACATTGCTTGAATTTTTTGACGGTGGAGTCTGTGCTGCTCCCCCTAGTTTCAAGCCCTGTCTTACAGGAAGTTCCACTCTTTTCATTACCGGAGGCGCAGGACTTTTACTTACCGGCTTGATGTTCTCCAGTTTTTTTTGGGGAACATAGGGGATTTTATGAACCTTGGCTTTTACCGCATTGCGACATTTTTCCAAAAGCTCATCCTCGATGGTATCCAGCTTCGAAATACTGCCTCCGGCTTTGCTGATAAAATCTATGGCCCCCAGGCTCAAAGCCCTCACTGTGGCTTCTGTTCCCTGCTGGGTCAGACTGCTTAGCATCAACACCGGTGTGGGTTTTTGCTCCATGATAACAGCCAGAGCATTAAGTCCGTCCATAACGGGCATGTTTACATCCATCGTCACCAAATCCGGACTATACTCCATTACTTTATTGATAGCTTCCTTGCCATTTATCGCTGTCCCTGCCACTTCAAAATCCGGCTGCTTATTGAAAAAATCCGTCAGCACCTTGCGCATAAAAGCAGAGTCGTCAGCGATCAAGACTCGATACATCCCGCTCACCTCTTTTTATCCGGCAAAACTTTCCCTTACATCTACTGTATGTTGATTATTGTTTGATACCTTTTGCTATATTGGCCCGCTGTACAGCAAATAGATAACGGACGATCTTATTAGCGGTTGCCCTCGGCAAATGCTGGAAAGCAGCCCCTACATGGTATATGACTATCCCATCAGCCCGCTCTATTGGCGAGCAGCGTACGACGCGGCACATGACATCAATCGTACTAGCCCCCGGAATCCCGGTGAGTTCCAGCCCTACCTTAGTATTTTCAGCTACTTCGTGGTCAAATGCCAGGCAAATACCGCCACCGCTTAAATCGACTACCGGTACAATTTCGCTATCATGAATCGTACCATCTTCATCCACTACACTTACATTAGCTTTCAGATTGACCTTGACTCTTACATACTCCCGATTTTGGAAACGTTCCAAAGAGTCCGGCTTAGTGATATACCAAATGGGAATACGATCGTCTTTACGCCCCTTCCCCTTGTAAGTGGTAAAAAAACGATACCGGCACTGGTTACCAACAGCCACGCCGTAAATTTTTTCATCTTCCCTGGGGATGATCGGAACGCCAGTCCGGCTCATCGGCATAGCTACTTCCAGCATGTCTTCATTGATGTCTTCGATGCGGCTGGCATAACGGTTATCGTCACCTTCTACATAGAACTCGACCCGCTGGCCAATTTTTAATATTTCTTTTGTTTTTACTAATTCGCCTGTCATAATCAAGTTCCTCCATGTTTAATGCGCAAAATTAAATATTTGTCGCAAAAATCCTTTCCAACCACGTTTAACCGTCATTTTACTGCCAAACAAAAGACTATTTGCCAGCCCATGTATGCATCTGGCAGCCACACTGCCCGGCTGTGCAGCCAAAAATGGCTGCTGCTGCCGCACCGATTTCATCACGGCAGTATCCTCAAAAACGTAGCCTACACAATCAAGAGACATATTCAAAAAACGGGTAGATGTCTGTTGCAGTTTTGCCACCACCTCACGGCTTTCCGCCTCATCATACACACGATTAACCAACAGTTTAATATTTTTATTGGAAGCATACATACTGTAAGCTTTGAGCACTGCATAAGCATCGGTCAGAGCCGTCGGCTCCGGCGTAGTCACCAGCAGAACTTCATCGGCTGCCAGAATAAAATCCATCACATTCTTCCCCAGCCCTGCACCAGTATCAATCAGGATAATATCGGCCATCTGCCCACAGGCAGTGAGTTTCTGCATAAGACGCTGACGTTCCTCATAAGTGAAGTCTGCAGCCTTTTCAATACCTGAACCACCAGATATGTAGCGCACCCCATAGGGTCCATCAATCAGCACATCCCGCAGTTCCGTATCTTTTTCCAAAAGATTCAGCAGATGCTTTTTCGACATACTGCCCAGTACCACATCCACGTTGGCCATGCCCAGGTCAGCATCAATTACCAGTACTCGCTGCCCCGCCTGTTTCAACGCGATAGCCAGGTTTACCGTGATATTGGTCTTGCCTACGCCGCCCTTGCCGCTGGTCACGGCAATCACTCGCGGCCCTAATGCGGAAAGAGTACGATTTTGGGATACTTGCGGCGCCTGAACTTCATATTCACTTTTGTCGACTAATTGACGCAGTCTTGCTGCCTGATCTCCCATGTCATTCCCTCAACAGTAATGCAGCTAATTTATCGGCAGAAGCAGGTATGATATCATCGGGAACACTCTGTCCATTTGTCAAGAAGGACAGGGAAATATCCTTATCTGCTAAAAGATTTACAATCATACCTAAAGTGCTGGTTTCATCCGTTTTAGTGAAAATAACCCGCCCAGGGTCACAAACGGAAAACTTCTGCAATATATCGGCCACATCACGATTTTTGGTGGTGGCACTCATAACCAGATGCTTTTCAATGCGGGAATCCACCGCTAAAAAGTCCTGCAGCTCCCGCATCTGATATTCATTATGCTGACTGCGGCCAGCGGTATCGATAAGAATCAAATCCTTATCCCGATGCTTGTGAATGGCAACCTTCAGTTCTTCCGGAGAATAAACAATCTCCAATGGCAGACCGATAATATCGGAATATGTCTTTAACTGTTCTACAGCAGAAATACGATAGGTATCTGCAGTAATCAGTGCTGCCCGAATATTTTTTTCCAATACGAAACGGGCAGCAATCTTAGCCAATGTCGTCGTTTTGCCAACTCCCGTGGCGCCAATCAATGCTACAATACGCACACCATGCTTATTGAGCTTGATTCCCTCGGCAAAGTTCAGTTTGCCTTCCAAATAGCCTGCAACTACCTCAGGAGCACGTTTATCCAACGAATCCATCAACATGTCCCCAGCTGCGGTCTTAGCTGCCATATCCTTTAATATCTCTTCGTCTACTTCCTGACGGCGCAAGGCTTCCTGTAGAGAAACCTCATCCTGCGGCTGATCTTTACTCATCACCTGCGTCAAAAGCGTTTTCATCTGGGCAAGTTCAGCTTCCAGTTTTTGAATCTTTTCAGCATCTTCAGGATTAGAAGCAATCATTACGGGCTGTACTACAGGCTGTGTTTCATTTACTGGATTTGCGGGGTTCACTTTTTCATCTTCCTTTGCTACGTTTGCTTGGGTTGCTTCTTCTATGGTTTCTGTGGTCAACACTCTGCCTGTCTGCGGCTTATTTAGCGGCTGTTCCGGCACCAAAGGCTGGAAAACCGGTGCTGCAATCGGGGCTTCTGCCATACGCACACCTGTCTCCGTGCCATTTGTCTTATACTGGGACAAAATGGTATTCGGCATCGGTGCAGCCTTAGACACAATATCCAAATTGCTGCCCATCGGCGGATGCGGTTCTGCTGCAGCAACTGTGCGCTTGCTGCGTCCCTTTAACGAATCGTCCGGGGCGTTTTCCTCAATGGCTGCAGTTACTTCCACCACTTCCTTGCCATTATAGCCCATAAAACCACCTTCACGGTATTTTTTTGTATGCAATATAACCGCATCACGGCCCAGTTCTTCTTTTACCTGCTCCATAGCTTCTTTCATTGTAGGAGCTTTTACAACTTTTATTTGCAACTTAAATCTTCACCACCCCAAGAATCTGAATCTCTACGCTCTGCTCAATTTCCGCATGGGAAAGAACGATGAGTCCGGGGACAGACCGTTCTACCAGCTTGCGGAAATATAAGCGTACAGCCGGACTGGTCAGCACGATTGGCTGATAGCCCATATTGGTAAGTTTCGGCAATTCTGCATTGAGTGCCGTAACCAATCTTTGCATGGAATCCGGGTCGAGACTGACGTACGAGCCATGCTCTGTACGCTGCACTCCTCCGGCGATGCGGTTTTCCAAGGCCGGATCCAGCGTAATGCAAGGAAGGGTCCCATTTTGCACATTCTGCTGAGTAATATGGCGTGCCATTGCATGACGGACATACTCGGTAAGTATTTCCGTATCCTTGGTCGCACGGCCATAATCGGCCAGCACTTCCAAAATGGTGCTCATATCGCGGATGGAAATACGCTCCCGCAGGAGATTTGCCAGCACCTTCTGGATTTCGCCTACATTGAGCAGATCCGGAACGACCTCGTCCACCAATGCCTGATTGGACTTCTTGAGATTGTCGATAAGGTTCTGCGTTTCCTGACGGCCCAGGATTTCATCCGCATGCTGCTTGATTACCTCCGTCAGATGCGTAGCCAGTACAGATACCGCATCAACAACAGTATAACCATTTAATTCTGCCTGTTCACGCTCGGTTTCCGGAATCCATAAAGCAGGCAGGCCGAAGGCTGGTTCCGTCGTTTCAATACCTGGCACCTCTTCAAAGACCGTACCGGAATTCATGGCCAGATAATGGTCAAGCATCAACTCGCCCTTGGCTATTTCAATGCCCTTCAATTTGATGATATAGGCATTGGGTTTAATCTGTATATTATCACGAATGCGGATGGTGGGAACTACCAACCCCAGTTCCAAAGCACACTGCCGGCGAATCATGACAATACGGTCCAACAGGTCACCGCCCTGACCGGTATCAACCAGGGGAATCAGCGAATAGCCGATTTCAAGTTCCATGGGGTCAACCTGCAACAGCGACACAATATTTTCCGGCGTCGTGGCCTTTCGCTTCTCCTGTACCTTCTTTTCCTCCTGCTGAACCTCCGTCTTGACTTCCGTCTGCTGCTTCAACAGACGACCAATCAAAAAACAGAACAGCGCCAATGCAAAGAAAGGAATACCAGGAAGCCCCGGTACTACGGAGAAAAAGATCAGAACGCCACCTAAAATAAAGAAGATGCGGTCATTATGGAAAAGCTGGGCAACAATGTCGCTGCCCAAATTCCCTTCCGCTCCGGCACGGGTAACGATAAGACCGGTTGCCGTCGAAATGAGCAGAGCTGGAATCTGACTTACCAGACCTTCACCTACAGTGAGGAGTGTATAGGTCTGCAGCGCCTGCACGGCCTCCATGTTCCGCTGCATCATACCGATGACAAAGCCACCAGCGATGTTAATCATCATGATGATGATGGCCGCGATGGCATCACCTTTTACGAACTTGGAAGCACCATCCATAGCACCAAAGAAATCCGCTTCATGCTGGATTTTCTCACGGCGTATTTTTGCTTCTGCATCCGTTATTGCCCCCTGATTGAGGTCAGCATCAATGGACATCTGCTTACCAGGCATTGCATCCAAGGTGAAACGTGCCGATACTTCAGCCACACGTTCCGAACCTTTGGTAATAACGATAAAGTTGATAGCTACCAGGATAACGAACATGATAAAGCCGACAACCGGATTACCACCGACAACGAAGTTACCAAATGCCGTGATAACTTCCCCTGCATAACCATCAAGCAGGATAAGACGCGTAGATGAAATATTCAACGCCAACCGGAACAAGGTGGTAATGAGCAACAAGGACGGAAAAATGGATAAATCCAAGGCCTCCTTGTTATAGATTACCGACATAACCAACAGTAATGCAATGGTAATATTCAAACAGATCAGCATATCCAGCAGCAATGTCGGCAGCGGAATAATCATCATGACAACGATGGTCACGATAGCGACCGCTATCATAACATCGCTGTATTTTTGAATAAAACTGCCCTTGCCAAATACAGCATTGGGGGCAGCTGCCTGTTGTGCAGCCATAGTGCCTCTCCTTTTAATTACTTATTTACTTACGCCCGGCGGCGATTGTTTTTCAGACGATATACGTAAGCCAAAACTTCAGCCACCGCCTGATAGAGTTCTGCAGGAACAATATCCCCAACATCTGCAGCAGCATAAAGCGCACGCGCCAGCGGCTTGTTTTCCACAATAGGCACCCGGTTTTCCCGCGCGATATCCTTTATGCGCTGAGCCACCATATCCTGCCCTTTAGCCACAATCTGTGGTGCTACCATCCCCTTATCATATTTAAGCGCCACAGCAAAGTGGGTCGGGTTGGTAACGATAACATCCGCTTTCGGCACTTCCTGCATCATGCGGGACATGGCCATCTGCCGCTGTTTCTGCTTGATTTTGCCTTTAATCTGCGGATCACCTTCGGACTGTTTCATTTCGTCCTTTACTTCCTGCTTGGACATTTTGAGATCCTGGGTGGTCTGCCATTTCTGATAGGCATAATCCAAAAAGCCAACAATCATAATGACACCAATGACCTCAAAGGCCATCTTGAAAATAATATCGGAAATCTGCGCTAAGCTCGTGGTTAAATCAAAATAGATAAACTGCGGCATTTCCATCAGATGATCCACTAGAAAGTCATATAAGAAAAAACCAATAATTGCAATTTTCATCAAGGATTTTGCCAATTCCATCAAGGAGCGCTTAGAAAAGATACGCCCGAAACCATTGATAGGATTTAGCTTGTCCAACTTAAATTCAATCGCTTCTGTATTAAAATTAAGTCCGACCTGATAAAAGTTGATTGCCAGTCCTATAAACATAACCCCAATCATAATGGGCAGCGCCGTTTGCGCCAATAATTCCACTATGCCGATAAATATTCTTATAACACTTTCCGTATCTACCGGCTGATTCAAGTGCGAAAAAACATATGTTGTATATGTCGCTATCTTCGTATAGATAGACTCCCAAAGCATTTTTATGACAAAGAACCCCATCAACAGGACAAAGGCTGCTGTCATATCCGTACTGCGACCGACCTGCCCCTTTTTTTTCGCATCAGCACGTTTTTTTGCCGTTGGTTCCTCAGTTTTGTCATCTCCGGCAAAAAGCTGTAAATCAAAGACAAAACTATTCCTATTGCATGGCCTCCAGTGCAATTGTAATATTTCCATACATTTCATTGAACAACACATCCAGAAACAAGACGTAGAATGGCAGCACCATGGCAAGAATCAGGACCCCCACGGTAAGCTGCATCGGAATGCCTACGACAAAAATATTCATCTGCGGCATTGTTCGCGCCAATATTCCTAACCCCACATTAGTCAGCAAAATGGCAAACGTCACTGGCATAGCAATTTTCATGCCCGTAAAAAAAATCCCTGTCGTAAAGCGCGCAATAATCAGCGGCAAAGACAGATCAGGGCTTGCCCCCAGCAACGGAACCAGTTTAAAACTTTCAAAGAGGGCTGATATAATCATGTGATGTCCATTGGTCACCACAAAGACGATAATCGCCAAATTATAAAGAAAACTTCCGATAAGCGGCATTTGCTGACCGGAAGTCGGATCCATTACGTTTACTACGGCAAAACCTGCCTGCATATCCATAACCTTGCCGGCCATGGTAATTGCAGCAAAAGCAA
>CADBYQ010000024.1 GCA_902798865.1 Pseudoselenomonas ruminantium
CATCACGGCCACGCCGGGCAGGTCAGGATGGTGTAATTGTGTGTATGTTACACAGATGTGATAAGGCGCCCGCGGGGCAGGTAATATTTTTCCTTCGCCATAGACAGGCTTGTCAAAAGCTACGGAAAAACATCACCAGCCCCGCGGGCTTAGTTTTGCCTAATTATGTTTTTATCGGCGAAGGATGGCAAGAATTGCTTCGCCAATTTCGTCGGTTTTGGCGGTGCCACCCAGGTCAGGCGTGAGCGTATTTTTCTCCTGCAGCAGGGTTTCGATGGCGTCGATGACCTTCGTGCCCCATTCTTCCTGACCGAAGAAGTCCAGCATTTGACTGACGCTCCAGATGGCGGCGAGGGGATTGGCAAGACCTTTGCCCGCGATATCTGGGGCACTGCCGTGGATGGGCTCGAACATGCTGGGGAATTGGCGTTCCGGGTTGAGGTTGGCACCGGCGGCCAGACCCATGCCGCCCGCGATGGCGGCGCCTAAATCCGTCAGGATATCGCCAAAGAGATTGCTGGTTACGACAATCTGGAAGCGGGCGGGATTCTTGACGAAGAACATGCTGGCGGCGTCGACCATGAGGCTGGAGGTTTCGACTTCGGGATATTCCTTGCCAACCTCGGCAAAGATTTCATTCCAAAAGACCATGGAGTAACCAAGGGCGTTGGCCTTGCTGACATTGGTCAAGGTCTTGCCTTCTTTTTGGGCCAGATCATAGGCGTAGCGGATAACGCGCTCGCAGCCTTTGCGGGAGAAAACACCGGTCTGCAGGGCGATTTCCTGCTCCGTGCCGGGATAAAGGCGACTGCCTACATTGGCGTATTCGCCTTCGCTGTTCTCGCGTACCACAATCATGTCGATATCTTCTTCCTTGACATCTTTAAGGGGACAGGGCGCTCCCTTTAGGAGTTTTACCGGGCGCAGGTTGATGTACTCGTCAAAGCCCTTGCGGATTTTTAAGAGCAGGCCTTGCAGGGAAACATCATCGGGTACGCCGGGATAGCCGACAGCACCTAAGTAAATGGCATCGAACTCCTTGAGGATGGAGAGACCGTTTTCGGGCATCATTTTGCCTTCTTTGAGGTAATATTCACAGCCCCAGGGGAAATCGGTAAATTCTACCTGGAAACTGCCGTCCATTTTGGCAATGCCGGTGAGGACCTTTTTGCCCTCATTGATGACGTCTGGGCCAATGCCGTCGCCGGCAATTACGGCAATTTTATACGTTTGCATCGTAAAACCTTCTTTCTATAAAACAACACATATTTATATTCGTTATGAAGATGGGAAAAACCTTGTCGGGATTTGCATTATGTTAAAAATCGTTGAAAAGGCGCCCGCGGCTGCTGGTAATATTTTCCTTCGCCATAGACAAATTTGTCAAAAGCTGCGGAAAACATCACCAGCCTCCGTGGGCTTAGTTCGTTGCAATCCGATCAGTAAAAATGCCGTTGAAAAACATCTGATTTGCTTGCGATGAATAATATACTGTGCTATACTAAAATCATAGCTAGACACCTTGGCGAGAGGTGTTCAATCTATATCGCGGATGTGCTCAAAGCACAAAAAGGAAGCCCCCGACGGAGCTGCTAAACTAACCGTCGGGGGCTTCTTGCATAATTAACGGCTATGCCAGACCGAGCCTAGTTGCCCAAAATTAACGTGATAAGCAGGTCCAGGCACTTGGTAACGTAATTGGCGAGTACGCTACCCATAACCGCTATCACAAAATCACGGAAACTCAAAACACAACCCTCCTTCCCGTTGTGGGAGATCCCTAGAGGGGGCAGAGCAACAAAAATATTATAGCATATAATGTCGCATTAGTATCGAAAATTCAGTTGTTAAGAAAATAGATGAGGTGCTTTATGAGTCAGGAACTTACGGAATTACAGCAGCAGATTGTGCGCTTTTATCATCATAATCCCTTTGTGGAATATCTTCATATTCAGGTGCAGCCTTTGCCCACGGGGGAAGTGCGGCTGGAACTGCCCATTGACGAGGTGCATACCAATTTGTACGGCATTGCCCATGGCGGCGTGCTCATGACGATGGCCGACACGGCTATGGGCGCGGCGTGCTTAGCCTGCAATAAGAAGGTGGTCACCATCAGCCTGACCACGGACTTTTTGCATGCGGTACCGTTGACGGCCAAGGTCGTAACCACGGCGAAGGTCCTGCATGACGGGCGGCATACCATGACCTGCGAGAGTGAACTAAAAAGTGAGGATGGCAAGATTTTTGCCAAAGCGCATGGGAATTTTTATGTGCTGGGCAAGTTTGTTGAGGAAGGGAACGAGGACGCATGAAGAAGGATATCAAGGAACTGCTGACTTTTATCAAGGAGGCGCCTACGCCTTATCATACCGTGGCGGCGTCGGCTAAACGGTTGGCAAAAGCTGGTTTTACAGAATTGAAACTCAGTGAAGTATGGCAGTTGCAGCCCGGCGGGCGGTATTTTGTGAAGGCTTTTGATTCCACCTTGTTGGCTTTTGCCTTGGGGTCGGAAGGTGGCCCACTGCGAATCGCGGCAGCGCATACGGATTTTCCGTGTTTCCGTCTGAAACCGCAGCCGGAAATCTTGGAAGATGGTTATGGTGTTCTCAATGTGGAAAAATACGGTGGTATGATGCTGCGTACCTGGCTGGACCGACCTTTGGCACTGGCAGGCAAGGTTGCTTTACGCAGTGCTGATCCCTTTGCGCCGCAGGTGCGATTGGTTGATTTCAACCGTTCGTTGTTCACGATTCCCTCGCTCGCTATTCATATGGACAGGGAGGTAAATACTGAGGGGAAGCTGAATGTGCAGAGTGATATGCTGCCGTTGGCAGCAGTAGGTGAGGATGAACTTACGGAAGATTTTTTCCGTGACTGGCTGGCTGAGGAGCTGAATGTGGAACAGGAGGATATTCTTTCCTATGAGTTGTCGGTTTATCCTTATGAGGAAGGGAGTCTGTGCGGGTTATATGAGGATTTCGTTTCCTCCCCAAGACTCGACAATCTGACTTCGGTACTGGCCTGCCTGCAGGGGATTATGGCTGTGGACACGGCGAAAATGACTGGTTTGCGGTTGGTGGCGCTCTTTGATAATGAGGAAGTGGGCAGTCAGACCAAGCAGGGCGCAGGTTCGGCGGTATTGCTGCAAGTGTTGGAGCGGATTTATCTCGCCTTGGGCAAGTCCCGTGAAGAAATGCTGGCTGCTATTGCCGCAGGCTTTATGCTCTCCGTGGATGTGGCTCATGCCCTGCATCCAAACTTCATGGGTAAGTGCGACCCAAGCCACAGGACGGTACTGGGCGGCGGTGTCGTGCTGAAACAGGCGGCAAGTCAGTCTTATGCCGGCGATACGGAAGCGGTGGCTATCGTGCGGGGCGTTTGTGAAGCTTACGATATTCCCTGGCAGCATTTTGTCAATCGCAGCGACAGCCGGGGCGGCTCGACCTTAGGCTCCATTGCTTCGGCACTTGTTCCCCTGCGCACGATGGATATCGGTGTAACCCTGCTGGCCATGCATTCCGCGCGGGAACTCATGCATGGCAATGACCAGCGTGCACTGGCGAAACTGATTAAACAGATTCTCGCCTGAGTGTACAGAAAATATAATCCGAAAATAATCAAAATCGTCAAAAAATTACTTGCTTTTTCCGAAGGGTTAGCCCATAATGTAATTAGGAGAAATATCTGTTTGGACTGTTTAGCGGTTCAGAGATAAAGGAGGAAGATGAACATGGATGTCAATATGATTTCTTCTTTGTCGCAGACTTCGGCCGCAGTGAAGGCGAATTACACGAAGAGTACCACCACGACGACCAATGAAGCGACGAAGGAAACAACAACCACCAGTACCGAGGCTTTTTCGGTGGATATTTCCGCTGAAGCCAAGAAAGCATCCACGGCGCTGGGCAAACTCACCAGTGAGCAGGTAGATGCCCTGCAGGATGGCATTAACAAGAGCTATCAGCTGATGATTAAGACCCTCACGGAGCAGAATGCGAAGTTGCAGGGCTATCTCGATGAAGGCATTGGCCAGCTCAATTTTGACGGAATCCTGTTCGGCACGGACAAATTTGCGCTGCCGCCAGTCGGAACCACGCCGGAAGAAGCTGCTGAAGCCATTGGCGAAGGCGGAGCGTATTCCGTTGACAGCGTAGCTACCCGCATCATGGACATGGCAACGGCTATCGCGGGCGGTGACCCGGAAAAACTCCAACAGATGCAGGCAGCTGTTGAAGAAGGGTTCAAGCAGGCAGGTCTTGTATGGAAGGATGCTATGGGACAGGACGAAATGCCCCAGATTACCAAAGACACGCAGGCTGAGATTACCAACCGTTTCAACAAGCTTTATGAAGAAATGGGCGTTAAGCAGACAGCCAAGATGGAAGAATAAGATTTTACAGCGGCCGCTACGGGGAAATAGCGGCCGCTTTTTATGCGTTTTTTTGTAGGAAAATATTTACGAAAATCGTTTTCAATTATGCGTAGGTGTGGTATAGTAAGGGAAGTTACTATTACTTTTCTGTTATAGATAGAAAGAAGGCAGCTTATGAGTATCCGTATCGGTATTTTAGGTTATGGTAATTTGGGCCGCGGCGTGGAATGCGCTGTAAAGGCCAATGATGATTTGGAATTGGTGGCGGTATTTACCCGCCGTGACCCGGCCCTGCTGACCATCAAGACGCCCGGTGTTCCCGTGGTCAATGTCAGTGATGTGGAAGAATGGGAAGATAAAATTGATGTCATGATTCTCTGTGGCGGCAGCGCTACTGACCTGCCGGTGCAGACGCCGCACTATGCGAAACTCTTTAACGTGGTGGACAGCTTTGACACCCATGCACGGATTCCTGAGCATTTTGCGAATGTGGATAAGGCTGCCAAGGAAAACGGCCATGTAGGCATCATTTCCGTAGGCTGGGACCCGGGCCTGTTCTCGCTTGCCCGCGTATACAGCAACGCCATCCTGCCGAACGGTAAGGACTATACCTTCTGGGGCCGTGGCGTATCGCAGGGACATTCGGATGCCATTCGTCGCATTGCAGGCGTAGCCGATGCCCGTCAGTACACGGTGCCGGTGGAAAAGGCGCTGGCTGCTGTTCGTGCCGGGGAAAATCCGGAACTTACCACGCGGGAAAAACATACCCGCGAGTGCTATGTGGTGCTCGAAGAGGGCGCTGATGCGGCTAAAGTTGAGCAGGAAATCAAGACCATGCCCAACTACTTTGCTGAATACGACACGACGGTACATTTCATCAGCCAGGAAGAACTGGACAAAAATCACAAAGGCCTGCCCCACGGCGGCAGCGTAATCCGTTCCGGCATTACGGGACATGATGGGGAAAACAAGCATGTGATTGAGTTCAAACTCGACCTCGATTCCAATCCGGAATTTACGACCAGCGTGCTCGTTTGCTACGCACGCGCAGCTTATCGCCTGGCCAAAGAAGGCGTGACGGGCTGCAAGACGGTGCTCGATATTGCGCCGAGCTATCTGTCGGCTAAGTCCGGTGAGGAACTGCGGGCACACCTGCTTTAATTACCACCATGGGTTCGTGGCGTAAGGCGGTGCGGGCAGAGCACTGTTCACGCGCTGCTTAGACCTCTGGCTAAAAAGACTTTATTTGCTATTCGCGGCTGAAAAATCTAAACTCGCTTCGCTCAAACAGTAGATTTTTCAGCCGCCGCAAATAAAGTCTTTTTTTTACGCCAGCGGTCAAACGCATCGCTTAGAACAGTGCTCTGCCCGCACCTCGTTGCCTTAGCGAGTTGGCAGTTATTGATGTGCAAGAAGGTGAGGTGGATTACGCCTCGCTATCGCATTGGCGTGCAGTAGTGCGGATGAGGGTGAGCGTATCAAGGAGAAATTAGTGGAGAAAAGCCGCATGAGTGGGTCTGAAATGGCTAGGAATGGGAAAAACGTGCATACGCGAGGATGGAAAAGGTTAGCAGGAGAGAAAGAAGCGTAGAAGCGAGGGCGGAACGGCTGGGGGAGTTGCTAAGCGAAACGTGATGCCGCAGGGCGTTAAGAAAGAATTTTTGCCTGCCGCTGTTTTATCTTTACCAGTCTACTGTTTGAGCGCAGCGAGTTTTGACTGGTAAAGATACTGTATTAAAAGGCAAAAATTCTTTTAGCCCGAAGGCATAGTGGCGCGTGCAACTCCCCCAGCCGTTCCGCCAAGACTAGCCCTTCAATAAAATAACGATGTAAACCCACAACGAAATAAGCTATAATATAGATAGTAACTAAGCACGAAGGGAGGGGAGAATATGGCGATAAAGGCTCCGACTGCCCCCACACCCCCTACGCCGCCCAGCGTACCGGGCGTAACCTTGAAGGATGGCGGCACCACGCAGGAAACAAATATTCCCAAGGATAAGCAGCAGACCGGCGACGAGCAGGCAGAAGCGCAGGCGCGGCAGGCCGTAGCGCGTGGGGATGGAGCTCTATCCAAAACCACCCAGGCTAAGCCGGAGAAACCGGCAAAGACGAATAAGCCTGTGGATGCCAGCGGGGGCGCGTCACAGGAAAATCAGGCAAGTTCCGTACAGGTTATCCCTGCGCAGAATGGTCTGAATGAAGAAAATCCCCGCCAGCAGGCCATGGAAGATGCCAAGGCACAGACCCAATCGCAGACGCAGGCCGAAAGCCCCCATAATGGCTGGGAACAATTTGCCTCCCATGGTGCGCTTTTTTGGGGGGCGGTACTCGTATTGATGAGCGTGGTGGTCTGGTTCGGCATTCGCAAAATCATGGCGCGCAAGGATGGGAAAAAAGGTGCGCTAAGCTTTGCGGATATTGACGGTGCAGCCGCACCTGTGCCGTTGCCGGAAAAAGGCGTCAAAAACAGCAGCAAATCCTTACCGCGCAAATCCTCCCGCAATCGTGAACAAGTGGAAACTTTTGCCGAACTTCGTGGCTTGACGCCGGATGAAGTACTAGCCAAACTGGCCCATGATGAAGAAACAGCGCTGCGCCAGGAAATGCGGCAGGCGCGCGCCGAAGCCAAGGAACGGTTGCAAAAAGCAGGGCGCATACCGGTAAACGTCAGCCCGCCACCTCATGCGGCAAGGCAGTATCGTGAACAACTGACCGCCCAGATTCCGGAGAAAAAGGCAAAGCCTAAGCCACCGGTAAAGCCCCGCCCTGCTTCGAAAGAAGACGAACAGCGTTTTGAGGTGCGGATATGAACATCTATGTGGCTAAAGACAAGTGTGTGGCATGTGGCATGTGTGTGGACGCCTGTCCAGCAGGATTTCACTTCGGCAGCGATGGTTTAGCCGAGGGAAATCTGGATATACCACAAGATATTGTGGATGATGTCTGGCAGACAATCGAGGACTGCCCCGTGGCGGCAATTTGTCTGAAATAAAGCATATTTTCCAAAAAAAGAAAAATATATATACAAGTTTACAATATTATGCTATAATGAAGGTGCAGCGCAGAGAGCATGTAAATATACTTCATAGGGGATTATGGGGGGTTGTTTATATGGCTATCAAGAACATAGAGATGGACCGTCGTGACAGCGCGATTTTTCGCAAACAATTAAAACGAGGAGGTTTCCTTTCTGCAAGTTACTTGTCGGTCAATGGCTTTGATGTGACGAAACTGCGTAAACTGGCATTGGCTGGGGAGCTGGATGCTATTCGTTGCGCCATTGGCAAATCCATCCGCTGGTATTACAGGGAAAGACAAGCGGAAAACGCTCACCTGCGTGGTTTGGCATAATACCTTAGAATACGATTATCATTATGCTATTATCAGTTTGTAAGTTGGAATCGGCAGAGCCGGTTCTATTTTTTTGCAAAAGATATAGGATATAATAGATTAGCAAGGAAATATATAGGAGGCGGTTTTTTGTTTTGGGTATCGGTTGTATTTTGTGCGGCATTGCTGTTTATTTTCTTACCGGCGGTGCTGGCGTGTTTGATTTATCAGAGAATTCCCGTGGATAAGAATAAACGGCGTTTTTTGAAAGGGCTTACCCTTTACCCTGCGGCCATGGCAGGCGGCAGCTATTACGGCTACCATTATGAGCGGCGTCATCAGGTTAAGCGTTATTATGATGTGAGATTTCCGCAGACAGCGGATGCGGCTGGTTTGAGCATTGCCCAGATAAGCGATGTGCATTTGGGAAAATTCTTTTCGATAGAAGATTTGCGTCAGCTTTTGCAGCTGGCAGCGGCAGATGAACCGGATATTTTGGCGGTAACCGGAGATTTGTTCGATGATGTGCAGATGAACCCGGAGGCGGTAAAGGTGCTCGATGAAGCCGTGGATTTATTTCCCAAGGGGATTTACTTCTGTATCGGCAACCATGAGACTTACCGCAACTGGGGACGCACGGCGCAGCTGCTCGCAAAAACGCGGGTTCATGTGCTCGTTGGCCGGGCAGAAAAAGTGCCGGGCACGAACCTCTGGTTGGCGGGGGCAGAATATTCCTTTTCTCGCGATGACGAAAGTTTTGCCATGGAAAAAACAGCCTTTACGCAAAAGGCGGTAAAGGATATTCCGCAGGAGGAGCTCGTTAATACCATTTTACTGGCACATCATCCGGAGTATATTGATAATGGCGCAGAGATGGGCATTCCGCTGACCCTTACCGGTCATACCCATGGTGGACAGGTGGGAATTTTTGGCCTGCCGCTTATCCCCGTGTATAAATACAATCGTGGCTTTGTAAAGCTGGGGGCAAGTCTGGGATATGTTCATAGTGGCAATGGCAGCTGGCTGCCTATGCGCATTGGCTGTCCGCCGGAGATTGCCTATTTCCGGCTGAAGGATTAAGAAAAAGAGGTGATTAACATGGAGACGCAGTGGCAGGAAATCATTGCCCTTTTGCAGCGGGGAAAGACGCAGCTGGCACGAGAGAAATTGGGTGCTTTGCGGGGGCAGGTACCGCCGGAAGAAGAATGGCGGCTCCATGAGCTGTATGGTGCGGTGTTTCACGATTTGGCTGACCCCGAAGGCGCCGCAGCGGCATACAGCAATGCGGCGCAATGCGATAAATACCTGCGCAGCCAGCGTGAGCATTATTCCAATTACCTCTTTGCCCTGCATTATTTGCCGGGACTTAGTGCGGAAGATTTAGCCCAGCAGCATAATTTCTATCAGGAACTTTATCGGGAAGAAGAATGCCTGCCGGCTCGCAAGGCAGCACCGCATAGCCGCCTGCGTATCGGTTTTATCGCGAGTGATTTTTGTGACAGTGCGGCAGCGCGGTTTTATGAAGCCTTGGTAACGGGGCTGGATGTGCGTTATGCCAGTACATATCTCTATGCGCTGGAGGATGAAGAAGACAGCTTTACCCATCGGTTGCAGGGCGGCGGACTGATTTACCGCTGTTTGGCCGGAAAAAATCTGGTGGAAATGGCCGAGGCTATTCGTTGGGATGAAATTGATATTTTGGTGGATTTATCCGGTCATACGGCAGGCGGGCTGACGCTTATGGTGTTGGCGAAAAAGCCTGCACCGGTGCAGCTGTCTGCCGTGGGCTATTTTGACACCACAGGTTTGGCGGCGGTGGATGGCTTGCTTACGGATGGTGTTCTTGACCCGCAGGCGGGCGATGCGGCATATTTTAGCGAAAAACTGGTAAAGTTGCCGCAGGCTTTTTGCTTCATGCCCAATGAAGCCATGCAAAAAAGTATTTGTCAGAAACGCGGAAAAAATAGTCCGCTGACCTTCGGTTCATTTCAAAATGCCATGAAAATCAATACGGACGTACTGGCTTTGTGGCGGGAAATATTGGAGCTTTCGCCCGGTGCCCGGCTGATTGTACAGGATACCACACGCCTGCCCGAACGGCGACAGGCGGTAGAAAAGCGGCTCGAAAAGGCCGGACTGCCCATGGAGCGCACAGAGGTGCGTTTGGGGACGGATAATTATCTGGCCAATTATGCGGAAGTGGACGTTATGCTGGATACCTTTCCCTATAATGGCGGGGCAATGACCGCGACAGCCCTTTACATGGGCGTGCCGGTGGTCACGCTCAGGGGAAATCATCATAGCGCCCGCTTTGGGGCCAGCTTGCTGACGGCCGCAGGTTATGGGGAATGGATAGCTGATACCCCGCGTGATTATGTGAAAATTGCCTTGCAGCTGGCTGCTGACCGGTCATTTTTGACTTCTACGCAGGCGAATCTGCGAACGGAAATCGAACATTCACCGCTGTGTGACCACGCAGCCTATGGGCAAGCTTTTTGGCGTGCCTGCGTTGATTTGTGGGCGGAAAGGGGCGATTTTGCGCTATGAAGCAGGATTTAACGTGTTTTCTTAGTGGCGGGCCGGCACCGATGCGCTGGCTGTTGCTCGAAAGCCTGACTTATATTGAAAAAATCATAGCCTTATATCCGAATGCCCGCCTGGCTGTGGTAACGGAAATCGAGGAAGCGGCAGAACTGCCGGTGTTTGCAGGCCTGCCAATCGAATGGCATGTTCTGGACTATCGCCGGGAAAAACTGCCCTTTGCGGAAAACAGCTTTGATGCTGTTTTGGCGGAAAATTTATTAGCACAGGCATATGAACCCTATGACTTATTGATGGATATCAGCCGCAAGCTTACGGATGTGGGTGTGCTCTATGGGGATTTTCTCAATGTGCGCTATATAGGCGTGCTGGAAGCTTTGCAGCAGGGCGAATTTCCCGTGCGGGAAAAACATCTCTATGCCAAAACGGAAATGGTGCGGCTTTTGGATGATACGCTGTTCAAGGAAATTGATTTTGTGCCCGGTGATTGTGATGAGCATAGCGAAGCTGAGGCAGCGTGGGAAGCGGCAGGGTATGTCAATGTCAATCACGAGCTCGCTGTGAGCCGTTATTTGTTCCGGGCTGCTTGCAGTACGGCTTCGGTGGCTAATCTGAAGGGGCTCTATAGTCCTGAAGTGCGCAGGGATTTATCAAGAATTCTGCATCGGATTGAGTATGATGTACGGCGGGAGGAAAATATTGCAAGATTGCGGGAACTGTGCGGGCGGGAGGGGATTTTTCCCGAATATCTCCATGATTTTATCAATGAGGCTTGTTGTCATCGGGAGAAGGTTTTTAGGTTAATATCTATGTAGCAAGGCGCCCGCGGCAGCTGGTAATATTTTCCTTCGCCATAGACAGGCTTGTCAAAAGCTACGGAAAGGCATTGCCAGTCACCGCGCTTAGTATGTAACACTATAGCGTAGTGCAAAGGCGCCCCGTGGACTGGTGTTTATGTTACACAGTGATTGCAAAGACGCCCGTGGGACTGGCAATATTTTTCCTTCGCCATAGACAAGCTTGTCAAAAGCTGCGGAAAAATATCACCAATCCCACGGGCTTAGTGCGTATCTGGGGGGTATTTTAGTTTAGTCAGCTGTTCTTTTTGCTCTTGAAGTGCAGGTCGATAGCTACAGCGGCCAAAAGGACTAGACCTTTTACTACGCGCTGTACATCAACCGACCAGCCTAAAAGGGACATGCCGTTGTTGAGTACACCCATAATCAGTGCGCCGACCACGGCACCGGTGACGGTGCCTTCGCCGCCGGGGACGGCGGTGCCGCCAATGTAGCAGGCGGCGATGGCATCCATTTCAAACATATCGCCGGCCTTTGGCGTTGCCGAGGCGTTGCGGGCGGTGAGAATGACACCGGCCAGCCCTGCCAAAATGCCCATATTCACATAAATCCAGAACATGACATTGTTGACCTTGATGCCGGAGAGAGCCGCGGCTTTTCGGTTGCCGCCCACGGCATAAATCTGGCGGCCGGGTACCGTGCGATTCGTGAGGAAGGCGTAGAAAGCCACCAGAATGGCTACAATCATCAGTACAAGGGGCAGCCCCATATACATGGACAGTTTTACGGTGAAGAAGTTCACAATGATTACGGAAACGCCTACCTTGAAGACGGAGGCAGCTACCGAGGGCACTTCAAAGCCGTTCTTGGCTTTGTTACGGCGGGAGCGGATTTCCATGAAGACAATCATTGCGGAAAGAAGCAGTCCGGCGGTCAGCGCCAGCAGTTCGAATTTAGTGCCGCCGATAGTAGTAAAAAACTGGGGCATATAGCCGGCACCAATCTGCGTGAATTCCTGCGGCAGAGGGCCTTTGGTCTGGCCGTTCAGCACCACCAGGGCAAGGCCGCGGAATACCAGCATGTTGGCCAGGGTTACGATAAAGGGCGCTACGCCTAGTTTGGATATGAAGAAGCCTTGCCAGAAGCCAACCAAAAGGCCTATGGCGATGGCTGCCAGAATCGCCAGGGGAATTGCCATCTGATAATCCACTACCATGATGGCGGCTATGGCTCCGGAAAAGGCTACTACGGAACCTACGGACAAATCCACATTGCCTGTGAGACAGCATAATAGCATGCCCAAAGCCAGGACAATGACGTAGGAATTCTGCATGATGAGGTTATTGACGTTCATCGGTGAAACATTTTTGAAATCCGACATAAAAGCGAAGATGGCGTAAATTACCACCAGAGCGATGATCATGCCGTATTCTTTGAGACTTTTCAGATGCTCCCTCATCTGGGCATCGTTTTTATTCATAGGTACTGCTTGTGACATCATTATGCTGTCTCCCTTCTGGCACTGTGAGCCATGATGATGCGCATGATGGCCTCCTGGTCAAATTCTCCTTTTTGCAGTTCTCCGGCAATTTCGCCTTCGTTCAGCACGTAGATGCGGTCAGAAAGACCTAAAAGCTCCTCCATCTCAGAGGAAATCACAACCACGGCTTTGCCGGACTCTGCCAGATGATTAATGACGGTGTAGATTTCGTACTTGGCACCTACATCGATACCACGGGTGGGTTCGTCTAAGATAAGCACATCCGGGTCGGAGAGCATCCACTTGGCCAGCACCACTTTTTGCTGGTTGCCCCCGGAGAGGCTTTCCACGCGCTGGGTGAGGCTGTCGGCTTTCACATTGATGCGCTTGGAGTAGTCTTCTGCTGCATGAATCTCTGCATCTGGGTCCAGAATGCCCTTTTTGGAAAAGCGTGATTTCAAACTGGCCAGACTCATATTCCACTTAATATCATCGATGAGCACCAAACCATAGGTCTTTCTGTCCTCAGGTACATAGGCGATGTGCTGATCTATGGCGCTCTGCACCGTGGGCATGGTGATTTCCTGCCCGTCCTTATAGATATGGCCCTGGCTTTCAAAGCCGTAGGTATGGCCAAAGAGGCTCATGGCCAGCTCGGTGCGTCCGGCTCCCATGAGTCCGGCAAAGCCGACCACTTCACCTTTGCGCACGTTGAAGGAAATATGAGACAGGCGCTCTCTGGTGGGATCGTCCTCATCGTGCACTGTCCAGTCTTTTACTTCGAAGACCACTTCCCCTATTTGGGCGTGACGTTCCGGGTAGCGGTTGGTCAGCTCCCGTCCCACCATGCCCTTGATGATGCGGGCCTCGTCAATGGGGGTCCCATGGTCGCGCTCGATGGTTTCTATGGTGTGACCATCGCGGATAACGGTAATGCTGTCCGCCACGCGGGAGACCTCGTTCAACTTGTGGGAAATCATGATGCTGGTGAGTCCCTGTTTCTTCAGTTTCAACAGGAGTTCCAGCAGGGTATTGCTTTCCTCATCGTTCAGAGCCGAAGTGGGCTCATCCAGAATGAGAAGTTTGGCATTCTTGGCCAGCGCCTTGGCAATCTCAATCATCTGCTGCTGCCCCATGCCCAGATCTACAACCTTGCGGTTCACATTTTCATGCATGCCAATGCTCTTTAGCACCTCGGCGGCTTTGCGCTGAGTTTCTTCCCAGTCAATGACTTTGCCGCCGTACATGAGGTTCTCGTTGCCGATAAAGATATTTTCTGCCACCGTCAGCAGGGGGATAAGAGCCAGTTCCTGATGAATAATAACGATGCCTGTTTTCTCACTGGCCTTGATATCACTAAATTTTTGCACCTGCCCGTTATAAACGATGTCCCCGGTATAAGTGCCATAAGGGTAGACCCCGGAAAGCACGTTCATCAGGGTAGATTTTCCTGCGCCATTTTCGCCGCAGAGGGCATGTATCTCCCCCCGCTTAACCACCAGATTCACATCGTCCAGAGCCTTTACCCCGGAAAAGTCCTTGGTGATGTGGCGCATTTCCAAAATATTATCCATGCCGCCTTCCTCCATTATCTAATGTGGACGAGCACATTCTTACTTTAAGCATAAGGGCGGATACATCCGCCCCCATGTATATAAATATCATGCGAATTATTTCAGCTGATCTGCTTTATAGTATCCGCTGTCCACCAGTTCTTTCTGGTAATTGTTCTTGTCCACTGCCACGGGCGTGCAGAGGTAGGAGGGAACTACCAGCTTGTGGTTGTTATAGGAGGTGGTGTCGTTGATTTCGGGCTCCTTGCCCTCCAATACGGCCTGTACCATGGTTACGCATTTGTCCGCCAAATTTCTGGTGTCTTTGAACACACTCATGGTCTGTTTGCCGGAGATGATGTTCTTGGTAGCCATGAGTTCTGCATCCTGACCCGTGATGAGAGGCCAGTTTTTGCCTACCTGATAGCCTGCACCTTCGAGGGCGGCGGCGATGCCGTAGCTGATGCCATCAAAGGGAGAGATAACTGCATCCAGTTTCTTGCCATCGGTGTAGTAGCCGGAAATCAAGTCTTCCATGCGGCGCTGGGCCGTTTCCTGGGACCAGCGCAGGGTGCAGATGGTGTCAAAGTCGGTCTGTTTGGAAGGAACAACCAGCTGGCCGTTGTCGATGTACTTCTGGAGCACTTCAAAGAGGCCGTCGTTTAAGAAATGAGCGTTGTTATCATCCGGGGAGCCTGCGAAGAATTCCACATTGTAGGGGCCCTTGCCCTCAGCAAGACCTAACTGCTTTTCCACATATTTGCCGATGAGTGTGCCGACACCCTTATTATCGAAGGTCGCATAATAAGAGACGCTGTCTGTGTCCATGAGCAGACGGTCATAGGCGATAACCGGAATATTATTGGCCTTGGCTTGAGCCAGCGCGTTTACCAGTGCACTGGAGTCGATAGAGGCCACAACCAGACAGTTGGCACCATTAGTAATCATGTTCTCAATCTGGGAGACCTGAGCCTGTACGTCATCCTCGGCGTACTGAAGGTCTACCTGATAGCCCAGGGCTTCCAATTTTTCCTTCATGTTTGCCCCGTCCTGAATCCAGCGCTGGGAGGATTGGGTGGGCATAGCCACGCCTACGCGCTTGCCGCCGCCATTTCCTGCCGCTGGGGTGTTATCGGCACTTCCGCCGCCGCAGCCTGCCGCTACGGCCATCATGACCCCTGCCAGAGCCGCTGCTACCAATTTTTTGAGTTTGAACATTGTTTTCCCTCCAATCAAAATTCTTTCCCTCAGATAATTGAGTTTCCTTTGCCTATGCTGCTGCAGTTCCCTCCTTCATGTACTTCATGCCCACACAGTAAAAGATGAGACACAGGCCGATGCCTACGTTTAATCCTACGCTGTTGAGCCAGTAAAAGGAGATGAAGCCGCACACTGCGGTAAAGATTTCCACAGCTTTTAGTTTTCTGCTGCGTATTTCGTCTTCCTCCGGATGGTCATGGGCAGCACACATGATTTGATACCCTTGCCCGGTGAAGCCTGTCATGACCACGAGCAGCAGTGCCTGTTCGGCTCCCTCAAAGATAGCCGTCAGCCCTGCCGTTACGAGCATCATGAGCAGGATGAGCTGCATGGTTTTTTTCACGGCATTCAACTCCTCTTTTTTCGTGTTCGTGCACAACTTACGTTATTAATATATCATTTTATCTGATTTACGTCAATATCCTTATTGTTAAATATCGTTTATAACGAGGCAAGAAAATGTCCCCCAACTCATCAGGTGGGGGCACGAATATCAAAATAATCATAAAAACATTAGGTTATGATTAAAAAATTCTTATAGATTTATTAAAAATATCTTTTCGAGGACGGACAGGTATATTATAATAAATGAGGTAGTCCGCAGATTATCAAATACGATACAGAAAAAGAGTCGAAGCAATGAATATAAGTTTTCCTGTAGATGTGCCTTGTTATGCTGTATGCCGGAATACACCAGATGGAAATGTTGAGGATGCAGATATTTGTTACAACATTACCGATGCTTATATCAGTTTAAAATATTATCGTAAGCGGGGATATGTTGTATGGTTAGAGCCACGGCATATGCAAGCCTGTCTCAGCGGACGAAAGTTACTACCGCCCCTCCCCACCGGCTATTAACCACGAATAAGAAGGTGGTATTTATTGGGCACTGCCCATCAGGATAAGTCTGCATCCCAGTGCAAACATCGCCAGTGAGAGCAAGGCAAGTATGACCTTGCTCTTAGTTTTCTTGGAGATTTTGGCACCGATTTGTGCGCCGATGGCGGCACCGATGGAGATGCAGATGGCGGGCATCCAGATGATGTGGTCGAGCATAAAGTGGGACACTACGCCGAAGGCAGAGGAGCAGGCCAGTACGAAGTGGGATGTGGCCGTTGCCATATGCACGGGGAAGCCCAAGAGGTAAATCATCAAGGGCACATGGATAACGCCGCCGCCGATGCCGAAGATGCTGGAGAGGAAACCCACCACGAAGCTGGATGCGATGCCCCAGAACTGATTGAAGGTAAAGCCTTCCGGCAGACCGTCCACATCCACAGGCGGTTTGCGGCGGCTGTTCATATACATCAT
>CADBYQ010000025.1 GCA_902798865.1 Pseudoselenomonas ruminantium
CGGCTTATATCGGTATGTCCCGGCGGATTGAGGATGAGGCGGAGCGAAACCGCCTCCATGAAATCGCCGCTAAAATCTGCCCGGAGGGGATGGGACTTATCATCCGTACAGTCGCGGCAGGTGTTTCCGAAGAAGCCCTGCGGGAAGACGTGGAATATCTCGCTAAGCTCTGGCACTCGTTGATGGCGCGTTTTAAGATGAAAAGCAAGGGGGCTAATCTTCTGTACCGCGATGCGGATTTGATTATCCGCACGGTGCGGGACAACTTAACCCGTGATGTGGATTCCATGCTGATTGATAATCGGGCGGTTTGTCAGCGGGTGCAGGAGTTTGTGCAGCTGCTGTCGCCTGAACTCACGGAAAAAATCCGTTATTACGACAGCCGGGAACCGCTCTTTAAGCACTACGGCATCGAAGAAGAACTGGATAGTCTGGGCGGTCGAATCGTTGAACTGAAATCTGGCGGCTTCTTGGTTATCGATAAGACCGAGGCGTTGACCGTAATTGATGTGAACACGGGCAAGTATACGGGCACGACCAATCTGGGTGAAACGGTCTATGCTGCCAATCAGGAGGCCGCTGAAGAAATCATGCGGCAGCTGCGCCTGCGGGATATTGGCGGCATCATCATCGTGGATTTCATCGACATGGAAAAGGACGAGCAAAAGGAACAACTGCTGGAGCATCTGCGGGAGCTGGCAAAACATGACCCCACCAAGACCAACATTGTGGCTATTACCAGTCTGGGGCTTGTCGAAATCACGCGCAAAAAATCCCGGCAGAATTTAGACAGCATTATCTATAGTGAATGTCCTATCTGCCGCGGGCGCGGACGGGTGGAGTCGCCGGAAACGGTGAGCATCCGCATCGCCGCTGATATCCGCCGCATGGAGCATAAATCCCATGCCGAAGACGGCTATGAAATCGAAGTCCATGAGACGGTGGCTGAGGAACTCCGGCACAATCAGCTTTTGATGAATCTGGCAGCCGAATTTGCCATGGATATAAAAGTAAATGCCACACCGGGAATGCACCCGGAAAATTATGCTATCAATATGATGCGCATTTGACCGAGGGGGTTATTTGGTGACAGTAAAGAAAACGCGCCTGCTGGCTGGCGTAATGGTTTTGATGACTGCAGTGACAATCCATATGGGGGGCAGTGTGCAGGCTGCTGATGGCAGCGGGGCTGTGCGGATAAAATTTGGTCAGACGGCGGCACAAACACAGCCTGTGCCATCTGAAAATAAAGGTCAGGAAGCTATGCCGATAAAAAATGTTCAACTGGTCTGGAAGGAAATTCCCAGCGCTGTGCGCTATCAGGTCGTTATCCTGAAGTCTGCTGAGGATACAGCAGCTAATATTGCCTTGACGTACAATCAGGTATATACCAATGGGGTAACCGTGGATTTAAGTTCTTTTGGCGCTGAGGCTGCCGGTTTTTATTGGAAGGTCTGCCCGCTGGACTATAACGGAAATCCCGTGGGTAATCGCCATTTTTCCAAGCCGAAACCCATTACCGAGGGCGGGACGGTGAATGTGACAGCGCCTCGTCCGACCACCCAGTTTGAACGCATGGATTATATGCCGCTCTATCCGGTTTTTTCCTGGATTCCTTACGGCAAGGCCAAACAGCATGAAGTAAAGGTCTATCAGGTAACGGACCAGGGGGATAAACTCATCCGCACCCTGCAGGGGGGCGAATACGACGTTTATGAGGATGGCGGCTACACCCTGCCGGGAAAATATTACTGGCAGGTGCGCTCGTTAGCTGCTGATGGCGGCCCGCTTAGCGGTTGGTCAGAAAAAAGCTATTTCACCGTGGAAAGCGGGAAAGCACCGATTGCCGCGCTTGGGGACAGCATCACGCATGGCGGCGGTGCTATGTCCGTATCGCCGGGGTATCTGCTCTACGATTGGGAGTCGTATAGTCAGGTACCGGTAAAGAACCTGGGGGTTAGCGGCAATACCACAGAAGCGATGCTCGAACGCTTTGAACGCGATGTACTGCCGGTTTCGCCGCGCGTGTTGGTGGTGATGGGCGGAGTAAATGACTATCGTGCCGGTGTTTTTGGGGCCCAGACGGTAGCGAATTTGCAGGCTATCAAGGAAAAATGCGATGCTTATGGTATCATTGTCGTATTTTTGACACCGACGCCCATCAATCCCACATTGATGGTCAGCCGGGCACATATTGAACGGCCGCCTTATGACTGGCAGGTACATCAGCAGTATGTCAACGATTGGATAAAACGCCAGCAGTATCATGTGGATGTAGCGACAGCGCTGACGGACAGCCTGGGCAATCTGCGCTCGAATTATACGACCGATGGCCTGCATCCGGATTATTATGGGAAGAAATATATTGGGGAACAGGTAGGCCGGTATTTACAGCTGCATTTTGCCTGGATTACCAATACATTGACCAAAAAGCCGATACCGACTTATAGCTACTGATGAAAAGGCGCGTGAGCGCCTTTTTGTCGTATTGTATGGGATTTTTAATCGAAATTTAATGACTTTGTCAAGAATATTGCTTAAAATAAGTAGTATAATATACGATATAAATAATAGAAAACAATCATCGGGGAGTGTGAAGGCCATGTGGAGAATAATATGGGGATTGGGGCTGGTGCTTTCGTTTTTTTGGATCAATGTGTGCTCAGCAGCCCCGCAGATGATAACGGCCAGCGGCGTATATGTGATGGGGGAAAACGATTCGCCCAAAATTGCGAAAGATGCTGCGCGGCAGGAAGCGATGCGGGCGGCTACAGAAAAAGCGGGGGTATATGTGGAGAGCTATTCCCGCACGCAGAATATGGAGCTGAGTGCCGATGAAGTGAAGGTTATTTCTGGTGCTGTGCTGAAGGTCCTGCAGGAAAAAGCCGAGCCGGAATTAAAAGACGGGGTCTGGAAGTACAGCGTAACCCTGACCTGTGAAGTGGATACGGATAATATTGACCTGAAAAATTTGCTGGAAAACCGCAATAAGCTGGAAAAATTGCAACAGGAACGTGACGCCCTGAAAAAGCAGAATCAGGAGCTTTTGGAAAAGTACAAGCAGGCCAAGGGGCAGGAAAAGGAAAAAATTGGCACGGAACTCGAATCCCAGTACTCGCTGCAGGATGTCTTTGACCGCTGTGCGCGCTTTATTCAGCAGGGAGAACAGCGGCGGGCCATCTTTGAACTGAACAAGGTCATAAACGATCGCAAGGTAACGGATAGCCCATTAGCTTATGCATATTATCTGCGGGGGCGTGCCTATTATGAACGCAATATGGACAATGAGGCCCTGACGGACTTTGCTGCGGCAGAAACAACGCCGCATAATGACAAAATCTATCCCGTTTGGCGCACCCATTATTATCAGGGACTGATTTATTCGGATAGAGAACAGTGGGAACGGGCTTATCGGGAACTTCAGGTGGCCTGGGATGCCTGCGGGCATCAGGATGAGGAAATTGAGGCAGCCATGCTGCGGGCAAGACATCATCTGCAGACAGCAAATCCAGAGCCGCGCAGGCGGACACCGCATCAGAAAACCAAGGAAACAGACTGGGAAAAAGTTGTTTCGGATGTGCTCATCGGTATTCTTCAAAAAGAAGCGGCAAATTGGTAGGAAATTTATTTGCAGATGCTTGATTTTTTCGGAAAAACAAGGCAAAATATATAGCAGAGTTTTTTAGGTATACAAGGACGAATGAGTGTATGCAAATATACCAGATGATGCAGACTGCAGTGCTGGTGGTGGACGGCCGTGATGGCGACCGGATGCGGCTGCAACAGATACTTGAACCCCGTGTGCAGTTTAACGGGGTTCAAACCGGTGCTGAAGCACTGGATTATGCGAAAAAAAACGATATTGATTTGCTGCTGTTGGCGGTAAAGCTGCCCGATATGGATGGTTTTGAGCTTATGCGCACGTTGCGCAGGCAGCCGAAGTTCAAAGATTTGCCGATTATCATGCTGACTAGTGACCAGACGCAGAAGGCGGAAGCCGCTGTGGCTATGGCAGGTGGTACGGATATTATCCGCAAGCCGTTTATTCCGATTATTGTAGTCAAAAAGGTGGAGCAGGTACTGGAGATGGAATACCTGCACCGCAATTTAAAGCAGGAAGTTCATCGGCAGACGCAGCTGGCAGAGGAGCGTCTGGCAGCCAGTGAGCGACTCTTTGAAGAAACCGTGATGACTTTAGCAAAGACCATCGATGCGAAGGATGCCTATACGCGTGGTCACTCACAGCGGGTGGCAGCGTATGCCCGGCAGATAGCAGAAAAATTAGGCTGGCTTGAGGATGAGCAGCGCAAGATTTATTTTATGGGATTGTTGCATGACATCGGCAAAATCGGTGTTCCAGAGGCGATTATCAATAAGACTACCCGTTTGACGGATGTTGAGTATGGTCAGATAAAGCAGCATACGGTGATTGGCTCGGAGATTTTGGAATTGATTGCCGAGTTCCCCGAACTGGCTGTGGGTGCTCGTTCCCATCATGAGCGTTATGATGGCAAGGGGTATCCGGATGGGTTTGCCGGCAGTCAGATTCCTGTGTATGCCCGGGTTATTGCCGTGGCTGATGCCTATGATGCCATGACCTCACGTCGCAGTTATCGTGATGTACTGCCACAGGATGTAGTGCGTGGTGAAATTGCCAAGGGACGCGGTACGCAGTTTGACCCGCAGTTTGCGGATATCATGCTGCAGATTATCGATGAGGATAGTGAGTATCTGCTGCATGAGCGGTGAAAATAAGACGAAACTGGCCGGTCAGCGGTCAGTTTCTTTTTATCTGTTGTTCTTAATTTTGCTCCTGCACATAGCAGGATTATGGGATTTATTGTGGAATAATAACAAAGAGTTAAATTTAGAAGGGGTGTTTCTTTTATGAATCGTTGGGCAAAGTTTTTTGCATGTGCATTGTTGGCTGCAGTAGTGACAGGAACTGGAGTTTCTGCCAGCGCGATGAATATTACAGGAGTCAGTCAGGCTATGACCGTTGGAAGCAAGACGGTTACTGCCAGTGATGAAAAAGGAGACAAGGTAAAATTTGTCTCCGATGGGAAGATTCTGCGTCTGATGAGTGCAGACGGCACGAAGGATTTTCTGTCGTTTAACAGTTTTGATGGCATTTACAGCGGTGTGGATTACAGCGTAAGAGCCATTGAAACTACTGACCCGACTATGCGTTTGTTTGAAATTGCCGCTACCCGTGAGGGCAAGAGCTGCGGTTATTGGCTGGTGGGCAACCACATTGGCGGGGCCTGGACGACTTATGTGTCCTGGAACAGCTTTGCCAACCTGGGATTCCGTACCGACCGTTGGCATGACCTCAAGGCCACGATTGAAAATCAGCAACTTGTGATTACCAGTTACAATGGCTATGGCAAAATGGACTGGCGTGCACAGGTATTCTGGAATGAACAGGACGGCTGGTTCGGTCTGAAAAGATTTTAAAAAAGCTATTGACAAGAATGGCCACTCTCGTCTATAATATAGTCTGTCAGTCACGAGAGTGGCAGATGTTGCTGATTTAGCTCAGTTGGTAGAGCAGCTCATTCGTAATGAGCAGGTCGTAGGTTCGAATCCTATAATCAGCTCCATTGAGATTCAGAGCTCCGCAGTTTGCGGGGCTTTTTTGCTGTGTTTACATCGATAAACTAAGACGCCCGCAGGGCTGGTAATATTTTTCCTTCGCCATAGACAGGCTTGTCAAAAGCTGCGGAAAAACATCACCAGCCCCGCGGGCTTAGTGTTTGTGTGGGACAAAAAAAGAGCCGCAGGATTTGCGGCTCTGTAAATGCAAAGTGGCGGAGTGGGAGGGATTCGAACCCTCGCACCAGTTACCCGGCCTAACGATTTAGCAAACCGTCCTCTTCAGCCTCTTGAGTACCACTCCATATGGCGGAGAGGGTGGGATTCGAACCCACGCACCCCGAGGGGCCTACCGGTTTTCAAGACCGGACTCTTCAACCACTTGAGTACCTCTCCGTAATTAACAGTAACATTATAGCAGGTTATCCGTAAACTTGTCAAATGGCGGGGATTGCGCTATACTATCATACGTTGCTAAATATTAAAGTAAGAATTTGCAAGTGCAGGAGTTGAGGGCGTTGAAAATTGCCTTTTTTGATTCCGGTATGGGGGGACTTTCGGTTCTGCATCATGCCATGAAGGTTCTGCCCCATGAGGAGTTTATATTCTATGCCGATGAGGATAATGTTCCTTATGGCACGAAAAGCACCGCGCAGGTGCAAAAATTTGTGGGGGATGCCTTTGATTTCCTGCTCAAGCAGGATGTAAAGGCGATTGTGGTAGCCTGCAATACGGCAACCTCGGTGGCGGTAGCGGAGATGCGCCGCCGTTATGATTTGCCCATTATCGGCATGGAGCCGGCAGCCAAGAAAGCGTTGGATATGGACGGCACGAAACGCGTGCTGGTGACGGCGACGCCGATTACGGTCAAAGGCCGCAAGATGGAACTTTTGATTGAAAAGGTGGATAAGGACCATCTGGTGGACCGTCTGGCCTTGCCGGAATTGGTGACCTTCGCCGAGCGCATGGAGTTTAACTCGCAGGCCGTGACGGATTATCTGCAGGAGCAGCTTCAGCCCTTTGACTTGTCGGAGTATTCTTCGCTGGTGCTGGGCTGCACGCATTTTAATTATTTCAAGGACACTCTGCGAGAGATTTTGCCGGAGAATGTGCAGTTCGTGGATGGCAATGAAGGTACTGTGCGAGAACTTATCCGCCGCCTCAAAGAACGCAATCAGCTGGAGCATAATGCGCAGTCGGTAACGTATTTTTATTCCGGCCGTCAGGTGACAGACCCGATGGAATTGGAACGACTGCAAAAATGTCTTGTGCGGCTGGAAAAGATGTACCGGATTTAACTTGACTTTACCGGGCTTTTGTTCTAGTCTATACAATGTGCGTAAAGTGTTAAGGAGGGTTTTTATGCCAGTAAATATTGAACATCATGTAAACTTCTACGACACGGACGCTATGGCAGTGGTACACCATGCCAATTATATCCGCTGGTTTGAAATCGGGCGGGTGGCCTATTTGCGCTCCATCGGCATTACCCTTACGGAAATGATGGACGATGGCTATGTGTTCCCCATTACGGACATCAGTGCCAAGTACGTTTCGCCGGGGAAGTTTGATGATGAACTGATTATCGAAACCACAGCAACGGCGCTGACGAAGGTGAAGATGTGCTTTAAGTATCGCATTTTGCGCAAGGAAACCGGGGAACTGCTCGTTACGGGAAAATCGCAGAATGTCTATACGAACAGGGAGACGGGTCATATCACCCGCCTGCCGGAAAAGTATCTTACGCGTTTGCAGGCTGCTATGGAACAGGAAAAAGCAGCGGCAGAGGCGCAAAATAAAGAAAAATAATCAGGGAATTTTAGGGAGGAATTATAGTGGATTGTTTAACCTTAGTGTTATTAGTTATCCTGATTGTCATTTGCCTGACGAAATTATTCTTGGCCTATCTGGGAATTGAGGATATCCGGGTAGATGCAAGCAGCCCGGTGGAACTGGAGTCCAAGGACGAGAATAGTCTCGTGCTCTCCAAGAAACTGCGTTTCTATAATGAAGGCAAGCAGTGTGCTACCATTATGGATGCCATTTGCCGCAGCCAGCTGCCCTATGAGCAGTACGACGGCATTGAAGTGCGTCCCAAGGCTGAACGCGAGGGCGAAGTTCGCGAGGATGATTACTTCGAGGCCGTAATCATTCAGAAGAAGGGGTACAAGGGCGGCGAAGACAGCCTGAACATCTTTGCCAAGATTAAGCTCACGCCGCGCAAGGGCATGAGCCTTGAAGAAGCACTGTCCCATATGGTTGACCTGCCGGTGGACTTCATTTGGCAGGAAACGGGCCGTACGGTTCAGCATTACAAGAAACTGCGTATTGAAATCACGGCTGATGAAATCGCCAAACTTGCTGGCGTTCAGCTGGTAAAGGATTAAGGAGGGCATAGATATGGCTGAAGAAATGAAACTTATCCCGGTGCCCACGCGCATCCTGACGGAAAAAGACGATATTGTGGATGCTATCGAGCATTACACGAAAGATAAAATCGGGGAAAATGACCTGCTCTGCTGTGCAGAATCCGTAGTAGCCATCACCCAGGGGCGTTTCGTACGTCCGGAGGACCTCGAAATCTCCGACCTGGCGAAATTCTGCTGCCGCTTTATCCCGGATTACGGTTCCTTGGCTTCGCCGCATGGCATGCAGTCCCTGATGGACGTGGAAGGCAAATGGCGGGTAGCCTTTGCTCTGTTCGCCGGCTTCATCGCCAAAATCTTTGGCAAGTCCGGTATGTTCTACGTTTGGGGCGGCAAGGAAACGGCCATGATTGACGATGTTACGGGCACGATGCCTCCGTTTGATAAATGCATCGTTTATGGACCGGGCGAACCGTACGAGGTCGTAAAGCGCATTAAAGAGCGTCTGGGCTGCTTCGGTGCGATGATTGCTGACGTTAATGACCTCAAGCGCAGCCGCGTGGTCGGCATTACCGATGGCGTAGACGGCGAGATTGCCCGCAACCTGCTCATTGATAATCCGTTCGGCAACGCTTCCCAGAAGACGCCAATCTGCATTATCAAGAATTATAAGCAGTATCAGGAAAGCAAATAAGTGATTGTAAGGAGAGCTGTGCTATCACGGCTCTTTTTTAGGAGTGATGATATGGAGCGTTTCAGGCATCGCGCTGCCGACGAGCTGCGCCCCTGCAAAATTCACCGCAAGTTTCAAAAATATCCTGCGGGGTCGGTGCTCATAGAGATGGGCAATACCAAGGTCATTTGCGCCGCAACGGTGGAAGAACGGGTACCGTTTTTTTTGAAGGGCACAGGTGAAGGCTGGATTACCGCAGAGTATTCGCTGCTGCCGAGTGCCACCGGTACACGCACCCAGCGGGAAGCAGTCAAGGGCAAGCAGTCCGGTCGTACGCAGGAAATCGAACGGCTTATCGGCCGCTCACTGCGCTCTGTGGTGGATACCAAGGCGTTAGGCGAACGCACCATTATGATTGACTGTGATGTGATTCAGGCTGACGGCGGCACGCGGACGGCGTCCATCACCGGTGCGTTTGTGGCACTGGTGGAGGCGTGCTCGACCTTCTATCAGAAGGGAAATATCTTTCCCGTGAAGGATTTTCTTGCTGCTATCAGTGTGGGGATAAACAAGGATAACGAACCAATCCTTGACCTCTGCTATGAGGAAGATTCCACGGCTATGGTGGATATGAATGTCGTGATGACGGGTTTTGGCAAGTTTGTGGAAGTTCAGGGTACGGGCGAAGGCCGACCTTTTGACCATCAGGAACTGACCAGCCTGCTGGCTTTAGGGGAGAAGGGCTGCCGCGAGCTCATTTCCTACGAGAAGGATATATTGGGCGGTCAGCTGGTATGGCTGGTGGGCCGCGAGGGGTAATTATTTTAGGGGAGTTTTACATGAAAAAAATTGTTATTGCCACGAAAAATGCAGGCAAAGTCAGGGAAATGAAGGATGCTTTTGCGCATCTGCCTGTGGAAGTTGTGGCGCTTTCGGACTTTGGTCAGCTGCCTAACGCCATTGAAGATGGAGAAACATTTGCCGAAAATGCTGCCATAAAGGCTAAATTTTATATGGAAAAAACAGGCTGTGCCTGCCTGGCAGATGATTCCGGGCTGGAAGTGGCGGTGTTGGGCGGTCGTCCCGGTGTGTATTCCTCCCGCTATGCCGGTTATAATGCGGAAGACTGGGCAAACAATCAGAAAATGCTCGAAGAACTTTGCATTGCGGATGTGGAAGAATCGCCGGCAAATTATCGCTGTAGCCTGTGTTTTGTCGATACGGATGGCACACTCCTGACTTCAGATGGCCGCTGCGATGGTGTGGTCAAAAAGATTCCCCGCGGCAAGAATGGCTTTGGCTATGACCCGTATTTCTATACGAATGAATATGCAGGGCGTACGATGGCTGAACTGACGCTGGAGGAGAAGACACGTATCAGCCATCGCGGACGTGCGCTGCGCAAGCTGACCCAGAAATTAGAGGAGCATTTTGCATGAAAATAGGTATTGTCAGTGACAGCCATGGCAGCTATTCGCATCTGGATTTAATGCTATCGCATAAGGATGCGGAGCAGGCAGAGCTGTGGCTTTTTGCCGGCGATATTGCCATGGATGCTGATTATTTGGCCATGGTAACAGATAAGGAAGTAATCCGCGTGGCCGGTAATAACGACTGGCCGGGCGGGCGTTTGCCTGACTACGAAACCATTGATATTGCCGGGCATACGATTTTGCTTACGCATGGGCATTTGTTTGGTGTGAATTTTGGCTTAAAGAATTTGCAGCAGGCGGCATTGGATGTTGGTGCAGATATTGCGGTCTATGGCCATACGCATGTGGCTGTAGAGGAGAATATAGGCGGTGTGCTTATCGTGAATCCCGGCAGTATTGCCCGCCCACGTGATGCGGCTAATGGTTCGTTCATGGTGATGGATTTGCAGCCGGATAAATCTCCCGTTGTAAAACGGATAAGAATATAAATAAATTAAATTTTATAATCATTATCAAATAGAAAAGTTTAATATTTTTTTCCAAAAAAGTCCTGCTTTTAGCAGGATTTTTTTTACGAATATCTAATATAAATATTGATGTGATAGAAGTCACTCTTAGTGGCAACTAGAATCCATAAAAGTGAATTCGATTCACTATTTATGCGGTCCCAGCACATTTTCCGCAAACTTGAAAATCAATAGGAAATGTGTTATTATGGGCCTGCTGATGTGTGATAAAGTGTATTTATGGGAGGGATTACTTTGCGAGAAATTGACGCAAAACAAATCACGGAAACCGTGGCACAGATGTGCAAAGAAGCGGCCTATTACCTTCCGGATGACGTGTATAACGCCATGAAGAAGGCAAGAGAAACGGAGACTTCTCCGGTAGGTCAGAACGTTCTCGACCAGATTATCCGCAATGCGGAAATCGCCAAGGCTGAAGACCGTCCTTACTGCCAGGATACGGGCATGACCATCGTATTCCTGGAAGTCGGTCAGGACCTGCACATTACGGGCGGCCTCTTGGAAGACGCGGTAAATGCAGGTATTTCCAAAGGTTACACCGAAGGCTATCTGCGTAAATCCGTGGTCGGCGAACCGCTCTTTAACCGTGTGAACACCAAGGACAACACGCCGGGTGTCATCTACACGAAGATTGTCGCTGGTGACAAGCTCAAAATCACCGTGGCACCGAAGGGCTTTGGTTCCGAGAACAAGTCTGGCGTTAAGATGCTGGTACCGGCTGATGGCGTAGAAGGCGTCAAGAAAGCCGTTATGGACATCATTCTTCATGCCAGCATGAATCCGTGCCCGCCGATGGTTGTCGGTGTTGGTATCGGTGGTACCATGGACAGAGCAGCCCTCCTTTCCAAACTGGCGCTCACGCGTTCTGTTGACGAGCGCAATCCGATGCCGGAATACGCCAAACTGGAAGGCGAACTCCTCGAACTCATCAATCAGACGGGCATTGGCCCCCAGCTGGGCGGCAACACCTCGGCACTGGCTGTAAACGTAGAGTGGGGCCCCACGCATATTGCAGGCCTGCCGGTAGCGGTAACGATTTGCTGCCACGCTATGCGTCATAAACAGCGTGTACTTTGATGGAAGACGGGAGGAAATATAAATGGCTGAACAGATTCGGATTCAGACTCCGTTTACGGAAGAAATGAGCCGCAAGCTTAAAGCAGGCGATGCGGTACTGATCTCGGGCGAAATCATCGCTGCCCGTGACGCTGCCCACAAGGCAATGACGGAAGCTCTTGCCCGTGGTGAAAAACTGCCGGTTGACTGGCAGAATCAGATGGTTTATTACCTCGGCCCGACACCGGCAAAACCGGGTGACCCCATCGGTTCCTGTGGCCCGACGACTTCCGGCCGTATGGATGCTTATACGCCGACGATGCTCGAACAGGGCATCAAGGGCATGATTGGTAAAGGCTCCCGCTCCAAAGAAGTGGTCGAGTCCATGAAGAAGAACGGCGTAACTTATTTTGCAGCCGTTGGCGGTGCAGCAGCGCTGATTGCTAAATCCGTCAAGAAATATGAAGTTCTGGCTTACCCGGAACTTGGCCCTGAGGCTGTGGCTCGTCTTACGGTAGAGGATTTCCCGGCTATCGTTGTTATTGACTGTGAGGGCAACAACCTTTACGAAACGAATCAGGCTAAGTATCGTACGCTGAAAGGCTACTGATAATTAAAGTATGGTGGAACAAGGCGGGCACGAGATTTTGCCCGCTATTCCAGGAATTATTTTAGGAGGTATAGAATGTTTCACACAACTTTTTACGTGCGTCGTCTGCATTCATTAGTAGGCCTCTTGGCGCTTGGTATGGTGCTCTTTGAGCATATCTTCACCAACTCCATGGCCCTGGGCGGCGCTCCAGCACTTAACGGAGCCCTCGCAATGATGGAGCTCATCCCAAAACCGATTTTCCTCGGTCTGGAAATTGGTGCAATCGCTGCACCGCTTCTCTTCCATGCCATCTATGGCATCTACATCTGCCTGCAGGCTAAGAACAACCCGGGCCGCTATGGCTATGTCCGCAACTGGCAGTTTGCTCTGCAGCGTTGGACGGCATGGTTCCTCGTTGTGTTCCTCGTATGGCACATCTTCTATCTGCGTATCTTCACGAAAGGTATCGCCGGTACGCCGATTTCCTATGAACTCCTGCAGAGCTATTTCGTGGCAAATCCCGTATATGCCCTGCTCTACATCCTTGGCATGTTCGCTGCCATCTTCCATTTCTGCAATGGTATCACCACCTTCTGCATGACCTGGGGTATTGCGAAAGGTCCCCGCATTCAGAATGTAATCAGCCTCATGAGCATGGGCCTTTGTGCTGTGCTGTGCCTGGTGACGCTGGCATTTATGGGCAGCTACTTTGTGATGTAATTGCCTTGTGTATGGCAAAGTAAAGGAGAATTTCAATGGCTAATAAACCTGAAAAAAAGATTATTGTCGTAGGCGGCGGCCTTTCCGGCCTCATGGCTACGCTGAAAATCTGCGAAGACGGTGGTAAGGTTGACCTGTTCTCTTACTGCCCGGTAAAACGTTCCCATTCCCTGTGTGCACAGGGTGGCATGAACGCCTGCATGGACACCAAGGGTGAGCATGACTCTATCTATGAACATTTCGATGATACCGTATACGGCGGTGACTTCCTGGCTGACCAGCTGGCTGTTAAAGGCATGGTTGAAGCAGCTCCGAAGCTCGTGCATATGTTCGACCGCATGGGCGTGCCCTTCACGCGTACGCCGGAAGGTGTGCTTGACCTCCGTAACTTTGGTGGTCAGAAGAACAAACGTACGGTATTTGCCGGTTCCACGACGGGCCAGCAGCTCCTCTACGCTCTCGACGAGCAGGTTCGCCGTTGGGAAGTTAAGGGCGGCGTAAAGAAATATGAATTCTGGGAATTCATCAAGATCATCAAGAATAAAGACGGTGTTTGCCGCGGTATCGTTGCGCAGAACATGAACTCCAACGAAATTCAGGCATTCCCCGCTGATGTCGTAATCCTTGCTACTGGTGGCCCTGGCCAGGTATATGGCCGCTGCACGGCTTCCACCATCTGCAATGGTTCCGCAGTATCCGCTGTTTACCAGCAGGGCGCAGAAATCGGCAACCCCGAATTCCTGCAGATTCATCCGACGGCTATTCCGGGTTCCGATAAGAACCGTCTGATGTCCGAAGCCTGCCGTGGTGAAGGCGGCCGCGTTTGGGTATATCGCAAGAACCCCCAGACGGGCGAAAAAGAACGCTGGTACTTCCTCGAAGATATGTATCCGGCATACGGCAACCTCGTACCGCGTGACGTTGCATCCCGTGCAATCTACAAGGTTGTTGTGCACATGGGCCTCGGCATGACCAACCCGAACCGCGTATACCTCGACCTGTCCCATATTCCGGCTGATTATCTGGAACACAAACTAGGCGGTATCCTCGAAATGTACGATGATTTCGTAGGTCAGGACCCGCGTAAAGTGCCGATGGAAATCTTCCCGTCCATCCATTATTCCATGGGTGGTATCTGGGTAGACAGAGAGCATCACACCAACATTCCGGGCCTGATGGCTTCCGGCGAATGCGACTACCAGTACCATGGTGCAAACCGTCTGGGTGCAAACTCCCTGCTGTCTGCAACTTACTCCGGCACCATCTCCGGTCCGGAAGCTCTGCGCCTTGCCCGCAGCGGCAAGCTCGGTGACGCGCTTACCAGCGAAGAACTCGAAGCAGCTCGCAAAGAGTGCGTAGAAGAATTCGATAAGATTCGCAACATGAACGGTGCGGAAAATGCACATCAGATGCACCATGAACTCGGTGACATCATGTACAAATACGTATCCATCGAACGCGATAACAACGGCCTCAAACAGTGCATGAAAGAACTCCATGCTCTCCTCAAACGTTGGGATAACATCGGTGTTACGGACCATGGCAACTGGGCTAACCAGGAAGCAATGTTTGTTCGTCAGCTCCGCAACATGATTATCTACGCAATGGCCATCACCAAGTCCGCTCTGCAGCGTGACGAAAGCCGCGGCGCGCATGCTAAGATCGTCCTCAAATCCGACTACGACAGCTGGGATGCAGCTAAGCAGAAGGCTTTTGATGAGAAAAATGGCAAGTACCATTTCGATGCCGCAACCGGCCGTGCTATGACCGATGATGGTAACGATGATCTGCTGTTCTTTGGCCGTGATGATGAGAAATTCATGCGTACCACGGTAGTATCCTTTGACGCTGCCAACAATGAACCGGAAGTTACCTATCGCGAATTTGAACACTCTCTCATTAAGCCGCGTCTGCGTAACTACGCTGTAGCTAAGAAAGAGTAAGAGGGAGGACAAACAAAATGGCAGAACAGAAAAAAGTCAGATTCGTAATCGAGCGTCAGGATGGCCCTGATTCGGCCCCCTATACGCAAGAATTCGATGTAGATTACCGTCCGGGCCTGAACGTTGTTGCCGCCCTGATGGAAATTCAGAAGAACCCCGTCACCGTTGACGGCAAGAAGGTTGCTCCTGTTGTTTGGGAATGCAACTGCTTGGAAAAAGTTTGCGGTGCCTGCATGATGGTGATTAACGGCAAAGCTCGTCAGGCTTGCTGCTCCCTGATTGACAACCTGGAACAGCCCATCCGCCTGCAGCCGGCTCGTACGTTCCCGGTTATCCGTGACCTCTTAATCGACCGCTCGGTTATGTTTGAAAGCCTCAAACGCATTCAGGGCTGGGTTGAAGTTGACGGCTCCTGGGATGTTAAGGATGCGCCGATTCAGAACCCGTACACGGCCGAGACGGCTTATGAGATTTCGCACTGCATGACCTGCGGCTGCTGCATGGAAGCATGCCCGAACGTTGGCCCGCAGTCCGACTTCATCGGCCCGTCCCCGACGGTTCAGGCATATCTCTTCAACCTGCATCCGCTGGGAAAATTCGACGCTCCGAAGCGCCTGAATGCCCTGATGGAAAAAGGCGGCATCACCAGCTGCGGCAACAGCCAGAACTGCGTACAGGCTTGCCCGAAAAACATCAAGCTCACGACTTATCTCGCACAGCTTAACCGCGATGTGAATAAGCAGGCTTTGAAGAATATCTTCAACCATTAATTGCATAGGCAATAAGACGGCCCCCGCCAATGGCGGGGGCTTTTGTCCGCTCTTTTTCTTGTTTTCACTTGCTTATTGCCTATGTTTAGGTATACAATATTGATAGGTGGGTATGTTGCCCAAATGAGAAAAATCGGCAATATAGGATGATAATTATGAGAAAAAATAATCGTATTCCCTTAAGCCCTTGTCTGCGCCGTTTCCGGTTCTATTTTGATTTGCTGGGCAAGACGGCTAAAGACTATTTATTTTTTACCGATTTACAGGAAAACCTGGTGATGGTTTCGCCGAATCTGGTCAATGATTTTGATTTGCCCGGTGAAATCATGCATGATTTTGACCAGTACTGGGTACCGCTGGTACACCCTGAGGAACGAGGAGAGTACCAGTCCTCCATCAGCAAGGTTTTGGCCTCGCAAGTGCCCTGTGAGCACAGTCTGGAGTATCGGGTTAAGAATCGCAAAGGTGAATATATTTGGATTTGTTGTCGTGGCCGGGTAGGGCTTGACCGGGATGGTAATCCCTATATGTTTGTGGGCACGATGTCCCGTATGGCCCAGCGCAATCAGGCAGACGAAGTGACAGGACTCTTAAATAAATATCATCGGGCCACCGGGGAAGGTGGAGCCATTATGGTTTTCGGACTGGATAACTTCAAGATTGTCAATGAAACCTACAATCGCATGACCGGCGACATAGTCCTGAAACGGGTGGCTGATGTGATAGGCAATGTCATTCCTCCGGAACTTACGCTGTTCAAGCTCGATGGGGATGAGTATGCCCTGATTTATCCGAATGCCAAAACGGAGGATGTCGCGGAGATTTTTGCCAGTGTGCAAAGTGCATTGTCCCGCCCACAGGATATTGACGGCCATCAGTATTTCTGTACAGCCTCCTGTGGTACCGTATTCTATCCGGAGGCCGGAAAGGATTATCTGGTACTGCATAAACACGCTGAGGCGGCCATGGACATTGCCAAGCGGGAAGGAAAAAATCGCAATACCATTTTCAGTAAGGAGCAGTACAACCGCTGGGTACGTTCCATTTCCATGCGTGACAGCATTTGGGAGAGTGTGGAAAATGGCTGTGTGGGTTTCAGCCTATTCTTCCAGCCACAGGTAAGTGCCGTAGATCAAAGGCTTATTGGAGCTGAAGCGCTGCTGCGCTGGAAAAATCCCAAGGGACGTATGGTAGCGCCCATGGAATTTATCCCCATTTTGGAGGAAACCAAGCTCATTATTCCCGTGGGGAAGTGGATTGCCGAAGAAGCCATCAAAGTTTGCAAGCGTTGGCGGCGCTTTGTGCCGGATTTCCGCGTCAGCATCAATATGAGCTATGAGCAAATCAAGGATTTGTCCTTTAAGAACTTTGTGGAGGATTGTCTGGAGCGCTACGATATGCCGCCGGATTCGATTGTTTTGGAACTGACCGAAAGCAAAATCGTGGCCGACTGGAGCTTTATCAACAAGCAGTTTGATTCCTTCCGTCATTTGGGCATAGCCGTGGCCATGGACGATTTTGGTACGGGATATTCCTCACTGGCCTCTTTAAAGAACCTCTCCTGCGATATTGTGAAGATTGACCGGGAGTTTGTGAAAAAGATTTTGGAAAATGACTTTGACCGCCGTCTGGTACAGTACGTGGTAGACCTTTGCCATAGCATTGGTATTTCCTGCTGCATTGAAGGCGTGGAAGAAGAAGCCGAGTATGAGCTTTTGACCAAGGAGTGCAAGGCGGATTCGATTCAGGGATATTTGTTCGGACATCCGGAAAGTGTGACGGATTTCGAAGAAAAATTCCTGCAGGGTTAATATTTGGATTGGAGAAAGAAACATTATGTCAAGAGATAAGGAACAGGAAGATATTTCATTACTGGGGAACAAGAAGGTTAAGTACCATTATGATTACTGTCCTGAGATATTGGAAACCTTCCAGAATAAACATCCGGAAAATGATTACTGGGTAAAGTTCAACTGCCCGGAATTCACGGCTCTTTGTCCGATTACGGGGCAGCCGGATTACGCCACCATCTATATCAGCTATGTGCCGAATGAAAAGATGGTGGAGAGTAAGTCCTTAAAATTGTATTTGGTGAGTTTCCGCAATCATGGTGATTTTCATGAGGATGTGGTAAACGTCATCATGAAGGACCTCGTCAAGCTGATGGAACCCAAGTACATTGAGGTCTGGGGCAAGTTCCTGCCCCGTGGCGGTATTTCCATCGACCCTTATGCCAACTATGGCCAGCCGGGCACGAAGTTCGAGGAACTGGCATGGCGCCGTTTTGCGGAGCATGATATGGTAGCGATGGATAAGGTGGACAACCGCTAATAGTATTCCGGGAGGAGATTCCTTGCTAAGACGTCAAAAACGCATTGCCCTGATTAACGATATAACTGGTTTTGGCCGTTGTTCGGTAGCGGTGGAACTGCCACTGATTTCGGCCATGAAGATTCAGGCCTGTCCCTTGCCGACTGCGATACTGTCGGTACATACAGGCTTTGAGCACCACTATCTGGACGACTATACAGCGCGGATGAAGCCCTATATGGACAGCTGGGAGAAAAACCAGCTGTCTTTTGATGGTATTTGCACAGGCTTCTTAGGCTCTGTACAGCAGATTGCCATTGTGGAGGACTTTATCCGCCGCTTCAAGCAGCCTTCGACACGGGTGATGGTTGACCCGGTGATGGGGGATAATGGCAAACTCTATAGTTCCTATACCATGGAGATGTGTGCGGAAATGCGGCGTCTGTTGGCCCATGCGGATTTGGAATACATGGCCAGTGAATTGTCTGCACAAGGCCCGTCGCAGGTAATCATCACCGGGCTGCATGGGCAGGATTCCCTGCGCAACTTCATCTACGAAGCCGGGCGGGGCAAGGTGCTGACGGTGGAAAAAATCGGCGGTGACCGCTCGGGAACAGGCGATGCCTTTGCGGCCATTGTGGCAGGGAGTCTCATTAACGGTGAAACCTTGGAACAGGCAACAGTTAAGGCTGCAGAGTTTATCAATAAATGCCTGCAATATGCGGAAAAACTGGATTTGCCGTGGAATTATGGCATGCCATTTGAAGAATATCTTAGGGAGCTGAAGTAAATGTTAGTCTATGCAACCCATAAGGGGGGCAGATATTTGCCGCTTGGTGAAAGCCTAAAGGAACAGCCGGAGGGCAAGCGGAATCTTTATGTGAATATCACCAACGAGTGTAACTGCGCCTGCACCTTCTGCCTGCGCAATATGAAAAAGATGGCCGAAGAATCCAGCCTGTGGCTGAAGAAGCGCCCTACGGTGGAAGAACTGAAAGCCGCGCTGGATGACGTTCCTTGGGAATACATCCAAGAAGTCGTCTTTTGTGGCTTTGGCGAACCGACCATGCAGTTGGCTGTGCTTACGGAACTTCTCCATTATGTAAAGGAAAAGCATCCGGAACTGCCGACCCGACTCAATACCAATGGGCTGGGCGAATTGGAATATGGCCGGGAGATTGCGGCAGATTTTGCAGGGATTCTCGATACCATCTCCATCAGTCTCAACGCCTCTAACGCAGAGCGTTATTATGAGCTGACCAGGGCTAAATACGGCCTGAAATCCTATGAGGCTATGCTCGACTTTGCTGAACACAGCAAGAAGTATGTGCCCAATGTGGTATTGACGATTGTGGACAAAGTGGAAGGCCCTGAGGAAATTGCCAAATGTCAGGCCATCTGCGATGAACGCGGGCTGACACTGCGAGTGCGTCCTTACGAAGACAGCTGATATGGCAGCTTAAAAGAGCGGTATAACTTTTTCTGCAGCGTTTGACAAGCCTGTCAAAGCGAAAGAAAAGGTTATACCGCTCTTTGGTGTATGGCGTTACCATATTTTATTAGTCATCGCTCATATTGCTGATGGTCAACAGCAGGTCAATGCAGCGTACATAGAGCCAGACCAGCGTAATCAGCAGGGAGAAGGCGCAGTACCATTCATAGTCCTTGGGCAGCCCCTGCGCAACAGCCTCTTGAATCTGCTGGTAGTCGATAAAGAGGCAGGCCGTAGCAATGCCGATAATCAGCAGGTTGATGCCAATGCCAATTAGGCCACCTTCCATAAAGCCGAAATCTACGCTGAAGAAGTAGGACATCACAAAACGCAGCAGATAGGCCAGCAGCAGCCCCATTAAGGCAATGGTAACGCCCTTGATGAACTTGCCATCTACCGTAATCCAGCCCTGACTGAATACCAGTGCAGCAGCAATGGCGATAGTGAAGGTGAGCAGCACAGCTTGAATGACGACGCCGGGCAGGAACGCCTCGGCAATCATGGAAAGCATGGCAATGGAGGCACCTTCAAAGATGGCAAAAAGCGGTGAGATAAAACCGGCGGTCTGCGGCTTGAAGCTGACAATAAAGGTCATAATCAGACAGCCTACACAGGCAACGCCCGTAGTAACCATCGTGGCATAGCCGCTGATGATGGTGGCCAGCGCCGAACCGGCAACCAAAAGCACCATCAGAATTTCCTTCATGGCAATGCCGGAATAACTGGCCGCTTCCGACATGAACGCCCCACGGCTGAGGTTCTGCACTTTACCGAGCATAGGATTTTCCATAAATAACATCCCCTATCCTAAAAGATTTATAACTACATCATTATTTTAACATAAAGCGGAACACTTTTCATGATTAGCGTAGAGAAAACTCTATTTTCTTGCCAAGGGAAGCCGCAGCGCGAACCAGGAAATCAAGGGATGGATTATATGCACCACTTTCAAAACGACTGATATTGGATTTTTTTGTCCCCATACGTTCGGCCATTTCAGCCTGAGTGATTTTTTGTTCCTGTCTGGCATTGACGATTTGTGCAATGAGTTCATATCGCGGTTTCAATCGCTCATATTCATTTTTATATTCTTCATCCTGCATCAAGAGTGCACGAATTTCAGAACTACTAACGCTTGCTTTACTCATCAGAATTTCTCCTTTCAAAGTCCTTTTTATATTTCAAAGCACGTTCCAATTCGCTTTCCGGTGTTTTGTTTGTCTTCTTCTTGAAACCATGAAGCAACACAAAGGTATCTCTCTGAAAAGTGAAGTAAAATACTCTTGTGATATCAGAAGCAAATTTTACTCGTAATTCCCATAAGCCCTTATAGCGTTCTCCTTTTATCGACGATACATAAGGTTCTGTTAAATTGGTGCCGGTTTTTTCAAGGAGGTCAATATAGTGGGAAACCTTTGCCCGCATCTTAGGTTCTAAAGTTAACATAAATTCGTAAACAGGGATTTTTCCATTTTCTTTTTGGTAATATTCAATGTTCCAAGTCATGGAATTCTCCTTTAGTATAAGGTTATCATATATGATAACCTTAGTCAACAGATAAGTTTCTTTATAATAACCTTCTTATCTCGATAACTCTCCCTATAATCAT
>CADBYQ010000026.1 GCA_902798865.1 Pseudoselenomonas ruminantium
TCCCCGGCACCGTCCCTTGCAATGTATAGCATTTACAATCGCCTCCTATGGGGTAATTGTAAATCTGATTAGGGGTTGAAAAACTATACAATATTTTACTCAACGAAAAAAAAGGTGCTGTGATGAAATGCGAAAGCAATTTATCTACAACACCTTTTTTATTTTATCAATCGGCGTCTTGGATTTCATCCAACACAACTGTTGCATCATCCTTGCTGCGATACTGAATAACTGCCAGCAACAAAAGCAAGCCCATTATAGCGGCAATCCAGCCAAACATTCCGGTAAAACCAATTTCCCCAGCTACAGTTCCCAGCACCAAAATACCGGTACTCGTGCCAATATCCAGCATATTGTAGAACGTGGCACTGGCTGCACTGTGCCGGTCCGGCTGCACCTGATTGAGCATCCATGTCAAAAGTGCCGGTAAAAGGGCACCCGCACCTAAGCCATAAAAAGCCGATGCTGTCAGCATCCAGCCCAACGACGGAGCCCAAAGCAAAAGCCCCAAGGCCGCCAAGTACGAAACTGCCCCAGGGAGAACCACTGCAAAGGCCCCATAACGATCCAGTAACCTGCCGCCGAAGGGACGGGAAATAAAGATGAATAATGTACCGATTACAAAGAAAAGGCCAGCTCCCTCAATCCCCTTTTCCGCTGCCAGCATGGCAATGAAGGTATTGACGCTGCCGTAGCCAGCACCAAACAAAATGGTCAGTAGTGCCGGTCCCCCGGTATTGCGTTCACACAAGCGGTTGCGGATGGAAGACTTGATAGGCGAAACTTCAGGAAGTTCTGAGACATGCTTTTTCCCCCGGCAGATATAGGCAAAGAACAGGGCCAGCAGGGCAGCAGTTATCGACGATAAGAAAAGATTTACTGCCCCCTCAGACAAAAGCCACAATCCTAAAGCTGGAGCCATAGCCATAGCGACAGTACTTCCCAAACCGAAATAACCGATCCCCTCGCCCCGGCGGGAAGCAGGAATCACATCGGCCGCCAGCGCCGCCGCAAAAGTCGTAGACAGGCCAAAGCCAAAACCATGGATTACCCGGGCAAACACCAAGGCATGGATGTTGGCAAACAGCATATAGCCAAGCGTTGCCAAAACACAAAGGACGAGACCAGCATACAAGCAAATTTTCTTACCAAAAGCCCGCACTCCCGTGTCCGTAAACAAGCGGATAAAAATCGCTGAATAACCAAAAATACCGCCAATTAACCCCATTTGCATTCCTGTAGCCCCGAGACTTGCCGCATACAGGGTAATCGTCGGCAGTAAAAAATGAAAACTGGCAAACAACAGGCCATTCGCCGCAATTAACGCACCGAAATTCCGTGTCCATAATTTTTCTTTTGTCAAAATGATGTCGCTCCTCTCTGTAATTGACCCGTCAATTACAATCTCTTATTATAATATGTAATAATCAACATGTCAATTTGCTGTTATTGAAGAACGCTGCTGTCCCTTCCCTTGCATACAAAAAGGGATGTGTTATTTCACACCCCCTTGGAAGGTTCGTATTATAAAAGTGGCCCTCTTTTGCAGAGAACCACTATGATTTATGCCATGAATATCATGCGTTCAATATCGCCATACTGAATCTTGCTGCTGGCTTCAGTGGGGTCACCCTTGAGAATATAATGCTCCACTGCATTTTTGTCCGCAATATTTACGCGACCAGCAACTACTTCTGCTTCAACCTTTGCCAACAATGCTTTTCTGCCGGATGTCGTATCTGCGAAAACCTCATTGTTGTAACGGGCATTCATGGAATGCCCATCCTTATTGTCATTGCAGTTGAAGAAGATAAATACATGTTGTTTCTTCCCAGCAACCTTCTTAGTAGTGGCCTTAGCCTTTGTAACAGCAGTGGTCACTGCCGCATCGGCCACCTTGGTAGCAACCGTCTTTACTGCCTTTTTTGCAGCAGCAGTTGCAGTTTTCTTTACCGTTGTCGTTTTCTTAGTCGTAGCCAAACAGAATTCCTCCCCTAAAAATTCTCTATTGCTTGTATTCCCTGAAAAATTTTATCACAAAACAAATTTGGGTGCAAATTCATCTGTATCATTGTAAACCTGACATTATGCCTCATACATTGGCAGGTTCCCACGAGGAGAACGACTTTAAGCCGCTTAGTAATACACAAAGTGTGATTGTCAATCAGATGCTACACTAGAACTTTGTCGTAGATATTTTTGTGTATAGGCGCAAACAGCAAAACATCGACCGCATATCCGTTCCCCCTCATAGAACCCAAGTATTTGCTTCATTCTGGCAATCTGTGTTTCCTTACATACATGTGCGCGGAGTATTTCCTCGCGCGGCATTCCAGTTGTCCAATTCGTACCAATAATCGCATTTCCTGGGCATGCCTTCACACAAAGCTGACAGTTACCACAGCGACTTTGGGTAACTGGTTTTGATGGTACAAGAGGCGCATCCGTCAGCAATCCTGATAACCGTACTGCACTGCCATACTTTTCCGTGACCAGCAGGCAACTCTTTCCAATCCATCCTAATCCTGCCTTAGTTGCCACAGTTTTATACGGGAACGCAGTGCGTAAATCATCATTTACACTAAGGCTTTTCTTTGTATAAGCACGCGCATTGAAGCCTTGTCCACGTAGATACTCCGCACCTGCTTCAACCATATTATCCAGTTGCTCATTCAGTGTATGGTACATTTGATAGTACTCCATGGTTGGCGCTGTCCTTATGTTTTCAACTATGTATGCAGGAACAGGAATAGCTACAGCCACCCCGCGATTCATCCCGTCCACTGCAAACTCATCCATATCGGCTACACCAATCAGTTTTCCACCTTTAGCTTTCAACAAGGTCATGAGATTATCCTGCAACATAGTGTTTATCCCCCTACCTGCTTAGGACATATTAAAAAAATCCTCACTACAACTTTCGATACACTCCATATTATTTCCTGCATAAAAATTGCTTGTAAATGTTTATTATCTACAAGCAATTTTATCAATTATATTTGTTTATCTAGCGGCTGCCATTGATGCTACTTCCGTCTTCTCGCCCACCAGCCGCTTTACATCAACGGCCTTCCACGTCCTGATACAAGACTGCTTCAATGTATTTTTTTACATTGTAAACCATTTTTATTTACAAGTTAAATATTTTTTTCATTATACAGGTCATCCAATGTATATTTGACCACATCAGAACGGGAAATATCTTCATCATAGCCTGATTTAGAAAAGAACCCATACCTATAGCAGTACAAACCAGTCATATTTACCTGCTGGATTTCTTTTTCCACCATGGCATTGGAAACAGGCGCTTCGCGAAACTTTGCTTCATAGAAGACATACCCACGGTCATCCTTCGTCACAACATCGAATTCACCATTTTTATGTTCCTTGGGCAAATCATAGTAGTATTTACCTATGGCCTCGAAAGGTTCCTCCATTTCCCCCTGCTGATTCTTCAGAATAAGGAATTGTTTGCAAATATCCTCAAACCGCTTTGGTACATAAAATTGTTCAAAATCATTCTCAATGTAACGCTGATAGAATACTTCCGGATTCATAATGCGCCTTTGGGATGCGTAACGGAAAACATACCGATAATAAAACATAGACATATTATCGCTGATATAATAACCGGTTTTCCGCTTATTGTTGGCATCATTGATAGGCGCTTCCTTCTCTACCATATCCATCAGCATCAGCTTTTTCAACACATCGGCCAATAAAGAGCTGCTGGACAAATGCGATTGCGATAGAACATCACTGAATCTTGAAAAACCTCTGGTTAATGCCTCAAACACTTCATTTGCACTGTTTATCTTGGAAAGCTCTGTATTTAGATACATGGAAACTTCATCTTCCAGACGGGCACCAGGCAGCGCAATCAAATCCATGATGTTTTCCTTTACTGACAAGCTCTCATCAATAAGGCTATTGTAGTATGGGATTCCGCCAAATACGCTGTAAAGTCTTATCTTGTCATCATGGGAAAAAGATGGATAAAATCGTGCTGACTCCAAATAGTTCATGGGCTTTAGATTGAGCACGACAGAAATTCTCCCATATAAAGGATTATGCCGTAAGAGAAGTTTTTTCATCGTATCCACAAAGGAGCCGCATAATATCAGCTTCATTTGCGATTGATTCTTATATTTATCAACCAGTGCCTGCAATATACTATCTAACCCTGCGACTATCTTTTGCAGATACGGATACTCATCCAACACCAATATAGTCTTTCTCGTACAAGCTTGCTTGAACAGGAAATCCAGTACCTGTTCCACATTGGTAAATCCCAGAGGTGGTAAATTCATTTTTTCCGAAACAATTTCAGCCAGCGAATCTACATTGTTCAGTTCAGTGGTCTGCTTACACTCATAATAAATAGCATCTTCATCATGTTGCTGAATAAAATGCTTTATCAATTCACTTTTGCCTACACGGCGCCGACCATAAATCAAAGCAACTTCCTGCCCCCGGCTACTATACATTTTATCCAATCTCTTTAATTCTCGTTCCCGACCGATAAAATTATACTCCTGCATCTCCATCACCTTTTACTCAATAGCTATTTACTAAGTTTCTATTGACCATATTATATAACATCATATAAAAAAAGAAAAGCAAAACACCCGCTAAATTTGATATGCTCCCCATTAGGTAGACAGATTAAATAATAAAACTGTCTACTTAATGGGGAGATTTTTATGTATAGGAGGAAGCTAGCACCAGAAGAGCAGGTAGCCCTGGTTGAGCAGTACAAGCGCGGTGAAGGAAGTCATAAAGCCATAGCCGAAGCCGCAGGAATTGACAGGTCAACTCTTATAACCTGGATACGTAACTATGATGTCCATGGACCGGAAGTGTTTCTAAGGCAGCATCACCAAAGATACACAGTTGAGCTCAAGGAAGCTGCTGTCCGTGATTACCTTGCCGGCAAAAGCTCGCAGGATGTTATATGCCGAAAATATGGTATTCTCAGCCACAGGCAACTACATGACTGGGTTATGAAGTATAATAGTCACGAGAAGCTTAGAACAGTAGGCAAAAAGGAGAACAGCATCGTGACTAAAGGCAAAAAGACTACATTCGAGGAAAGAGTCTCCATCGTGGAGGATTGCATTGCTAATGGGCGCGACTACACAGCAACAGCCGTGAAGTTTGATGTTTCCTACCAGCAGGTCTATACCTGGGTCAAAAACACGACAGAAACGGCATTGAGGGGCTTAGAGATGGCAGAGGACATAGAAAGCCTGAATCAGAAATGAGCGAACTGGAACGGCTCCGATATGAAACCCGTATGCTGAAAGCACAGCTTACCCAGCAACAAATGGAGATTGACTTCCTAAAAAAACTCGAGGCGGTGATACTTGGCAGAACACGCCACACATGCGTGTACAGCGCAATACAGGAGCTTAGCAATTTACTCAATCCCTAAAAATGGTCAAAAAAAAAAGAGCCATGATAAATCACAGTTCAACCTGACATATATCAAAAATTTTATGAATATTTACTTGACCGTTTGAGCAGAGACAGCCACCAAAGTTCCTTCAATTACCTCACGCCTTAGCTAAAGCCAGGGCGTGGGGTATAGTATTTTCTCCCTATGTGGGAAATCAAGAAAGTGGCGAATCGTAGCTGCGAAGCGTTCATGCGGGGCTTCTTTGCCTTGCCGCAAATTGCGTCATATCGAACTACAGGCTTAGCGAAGGATGAATGGCGATAGCACGCTTTCTGATACGTACTGGCGTAGAAAATGAGACTTGTGTCTCTATGCCTTATTTATCATTTGCATGGTTCTTTACCATTCTATTTTTTGTGTGGGCTCATAGTTCATCCACACCTGAACCGAATTCCCTTCAATGCCTGTCCCTGCTCAAGCGGCCAATGCCGCCTGATATTATTTTTCCATCAATTCCTCGATGATAAAGCTTTCTTCCCCTGCTAAAACGAACTTCGGCTCGTAGTCTACCTGGGTATGCAAGAGGGCTTCGTCAATCTTGATGGACACCTCATCCGACACACGAGTCAGTTCCTTTACCATAGCTCGCACCTTGTTCCTGTCGTAGTCGATGGTCTTGATACGGTCAATGTCGTAGCAATAGGTGGTCTGGTTGCCGTCATTGTTGAAGACATATCCCCGACCTTCGCCCTTCTGCAGCTCATGGGAACTCTTGCGGTTAGCAAGCCGCTGCATGGTCATGAGGAATGCCCGGCGGCTCTTATTGGCATCTACGGCAGCATCAAGATTGAACGACATCCCTGCTTTGGCTTTCCCAATAGCCAGCCCAAGCTGTTCCTTCTCATTCATCAGTTGCTGCCAGATGTCTATCAGCTTTCCTACATCGAACATTTCTTCCGATTTGCGACTAACATCCACGCTATCATCCTGCTGCCCAGCTAATGCCTTGCTGCGAAGATGCTTTTCCGTGACCGTCATTACATTGTCCTCGACAGACAGATAGCCGCTTATGTAGTCCAAAAGCTCAACTATTTTGTTTTGTGCCTGAAAGGCTTCCTTTAAGTTCATATTGATATACCTCCTATTCCGTATTATTTCGATATTTTTTATTCTTATTCCTTCATTTATAGTTAAAGAAATACACGTTACCGCTGCGCCCATGTCACTTAGTAGACTATGACCTTATCCCAGAAATCCTGCATGGTCTCCAACTCCTGAGATTCAACGATTCCGGTCTTGCACCACACCGCAAAATGCTCGCTGCTGGCGTAGCCCATCTTCCCTAGTGCCTGTTCGGCTCTTTTGGCAGTCTCTTCGTGGGTATATCTGTTGTATCGTTTTGCCTTCGCTGCCTGTTCCAACAGCCTCCAAATCTTCTGCTGTGGCATCACAATGCTGCTTACAGGTGAGGGCAGTTGGTATTTCTTCATACGACCATAATTCTTAGGAAACACACAGACAGAACAGCTTTCTGCGTTGTACAAAAAATCCTTGAGCGAACGTCTATGAACCTCTTTGGTAGCTTGGGGATTTTTCCCATATAGAATGACGTCCTTACCCGTCCATATGCCATAGCGATTGGAGAATCCAGATTCGACACATAGGACGTCACCACGTATCAGTTCCCGCCGCTGATGGCGGGGAGAACCGGAATGGAATGCCTGTCCTAACAGGCCTTTTAACAGGATGTTTAACAATTGGTCAGCCATTTGGCTCTCCCCCCTTCATTTGGTCAAACTCCTGCCGGGGCAGGCTTCAGCGATGCCAAAGTATCATCCAGCGATTTGGTTAAATCCTCCATGGAGCTCTTGAACTGGGTAATCGCCCCCGTACTGTCCTCCAACTCCTCGGTATCTCCCTCAGACATTGCTTGTTCCCGCAGGTCCGCGATGATTTCTTCTCCACGCTTTTGCAGGGTTGCCTGCAATTCCCGAATGGATGCGGTTACTTCTTCGTAGACCTTTTCCCGCTCAGCGTCTGTAGTGCATTCCTCCATGGCCCACTCCGCATCACGGCGTACCTTCTCCACCAAAAGCTCCATACCGTCTGCTTTCGGGACATTCCTGCGTGGCCGTTCCTCGTAATCATCGTCGTAGTCATCCGACTTGCCTTCGGACTCCAACCATGCTGCCAGTGCCAGTCCGGCCACGCCGCCTGCTGCCAACAAAAGCCCGTTCTTCCACCATGTCATAATAATCACTCCTATCTTTGTACTCAACCTGTATATGCTTGGTGATGATTTCAGTATATCGGACAGGAACAACGAAAAGGTTGCCTGTTTGGCAACCTTTTAAAAAATTTTATTTTTTTTGGACGTTCTTTTCGTTTATTATTCTTGTGGCATATCCTTTTGCCTCCTGGCTGCCATCCGTTTCAATGCTTCTTCGCGTGTAATTGTTTCAATATCTTCTGACTCCGTTTTCGGATGGGTTATAACGGCATTATAGAAATTTACGGCTTCTTCCGTACCGCTGAACGCATACTTACTATCCCAATGTTTTATATGCTTTTGGAGAAATTTGATAATATGTTCCTGAAATAACTCTATAGCAAAATAAAATCTATATTTTTTCTTTTTTGTTTCTATTATCATCGTACAGGGACTCGTTCCATTATACACAAAATCGATTACAATATCTCCATATGCCTTTGTCGGCAGCCATGCTTTGAGTTTATAGCTCATCCAGTCATAATCATCAAGCTCAACTGTTGTCGCAAACAAATCTAATTCATTTCTCAAATTAAAGGATAATTTATCATATACTATTGGCTCGAATACGGTATTATCTTTAAGAGCGTACTTTCTGTATTTTCGTCTTTTCATAGCATTTCATCTCCGCATATTTTTTGTTATCTTCCCTCTAAATAATCGTCTAGGATTATTATATAAGTCTGATATCCAGTTAATGTTTTCTTCGCCTTATTACCTGCCTGCTTTTCTCTACCGTATACGGAGAAGTCAGAACATCGTTATAGAAATCGATTACCTCTTCTGCACCATTGAATGTATACGTTTCTCCCCAGCTTTTCATGTGTTTTTGAATATAACGGACAATATGCTCCTGAAATATTTGGGTCGCAAAATCAAAAGAATACATTACATTTTCATTTTCGACCTTCATCTCACAAAAATATGCTCCGAAATAGGCAAATTCTATTTTGAGTTCTCCGTACTCTTTGGTCGAAACATCTGCAAAAAGCTTGTAATTCATCCAGTCATAATCATTAAGTTCAAGTTTTGTCGCCAGTACTTCAATATAGTTACGCCACTCAGGAGCAGATAAATCTTCGCCATATAGGAGAGGTTCCAGTTTTTGAATTTGTGGCCTTCTAAAACTCTTTCTTTTCGTCATAAATTTCAACTCCGTTGTTATCATTGGCCTGAATCAAAAAATCCGTACGGTTATCTTCCAAACAGCAGGAAACATATTATCCCTGTAGAATATATGCAGAAAATAGCTTTGTAGATAGGAGAGATGTGATATGAGACGAGCCAGCGTAAAAAACTGCAAGCTTTGTGCTTTCTGTACGCATTGGTATGACCCCGGAAACAGTGCTATTGAACCACTTAATCCCGGCCTAAATTTGTGGAACTATGACGAGAAGGCAAAAAGCTTCTGCACGATTCGTCCAGGGAAAATACAGCGGTTAGCCAGCCAATCCTGTTCGCAATGGGTGTGTAAAATCACCTGAGCCCAAAGTCTGAGGGCTTCTGCTGTCTATAAGCAAACGCTGCTGCATCAGTGGTTGAGATGCAACAGCGTTTGTTTTTTATAGGTTGGACAAGCTGCCAAAGGTTGCCAGTCAGGCAACCTTCAAAAATTTTCTAGTCCTTGGTTTTTCGCCAATTCGTCAATGTCTTATGACCGCGCAAATCAAGCTGGTTGTTGATTCGATCAATGTTATAGACGCCTTTTTTGATATAGAACTCCACAATCAGGTCACTCTCACTGCTATGGGATATGGAATAACCAGCCCTCCGCAACAGGTCTGTGGTTTCATCCAAGTCCAGATGCAGGGCAATCGCAAAAGCCAGAGCTGTCTCTTTTGTAGGATGATAGTCCTTATCCGCCTTAATTTTGGAAAAGTGTGTTTTGGTTATCCCGGCTTTAGCGTATATTTCTGAAGCCTTGCGACCCTTTGCCTCAATAAGCTCCAACAATTTCTCCGAAAAGGTAAGCTCCAGACTCTTTAACAGGAAGTCTAGTGCCCATTTGGCTCCACCTGTACTGGGGCCGGCAGCATGTTGCACGTCGATACCAAAGAAACCCCTTAGCTTTATTCCCTCAGGGCGTAGATGCTTCCGAATATATATGTCCAGTTCCCGACTTAGCAAATCATCTTCTCTAGCCATCCTGCGCCCCCTTACCTCTTACTACCGAAAGCCTACTTCCTCCCTATACGCTTAAGAACTCTATTCGCTATCACACAAAAATATCCTCTTAGCAAGAAACATTTTTTGTCAACAAAAAGTATTGACAATTCAAGTGACAAAGTAAGATTATAAAATCCCTTGTTTCGTCAAGATTCAGCTCCAAGGCAATGGCAAAGGCCAGAGCAGTCGTCTTGCTGGGCTGGTACTGGAGATTGTTGCGAATTTTGGAAAACAGCTTACGGTCGATGTTGGCTTTCTTATAGACCTCCGGGTCTGTCTTGCCCTTAGCATCGATTAGCCGTAACAGCGCCTCGGAAAAGGTATCGTCTATTTCATCCAGCAAGTCCGAAAGGGAGCGTGACATCGCCCGTTCACAATGCTCCAGTGGTGCAGCTTAAAGGCAGGAGTGATAACTGCTTCACCCGTGGCTATATCGCCGATTTCCTTTCTGGCAGCCAAGAGTTCTGCTCCCGCAGCTTGATGGATAGCCCTATCTACACCGCCGCCAACGATGGGGCGTGGATTAGCAGTATTGACGATTGAGTCTACCTGCATTTTCGTTATATCATTGTGAACAATCTCGAGAGGCATAACTATCCCACCTTTTTCCCGAATTCATCACAGAGATTTTCTATCAAGTCACGCCTCAACAGGGTTGATTGCCATTCTGCGGGAATGCTGTCCAGCCCATAGGCCAGTCCTGCCAGTCCACCTGCGATAGCACCTACAGTATCCGTGTCTTCACCAAGGTTTACGGCAGTCAACACACATGACTGGTAATCCTTGGTGTTGAGCAAGCACCAAAGCACGGCTTCCAAGGTATCTACGACATAACCGCTGCTCTGGATGGTATCCTTCGGAAGCTGCCCAAATGCCTGCACATCCCACAGCCGCTCGTACATGTCCATTTCCTCAGCAAATTCATCATGCTGCCCGTAGAGGCTATGTGCCATGCCAACTCCCGACTTGATGGCATCTGGCATATTCGAGCCGTCAAGCAACTGCATGGCGATAAGCACATATATACCACAAGCCATCAAGCTCCGGGCATGGGCATGCGTCAATTTTGATATGTTATGGGCTACCGACAAATCCTCCCACGACAAATTGGCTCCCTTCTGTTTGTACAGATATAGAGCTATGGGGGCAATCCGCATAAGGGAGCCATTCCCGTTGTCGTATGGGCTGCCGCCACCACAGAGTAGTGGTTCCGTTCCGTGAGTATATTTCATAAGAGCTTGCATGGTTCCTCGGCCAATATCAAACATTACGCCAGTGGGCGTGAATTTGGCCTCATTCATCCAACTGACAAAATTGGACATGATGTCCGTATAATCTATGCGACCGAGCCTTGCTAGACTCTCCAACAAACAAAGAGTCATACTGGTATCATCCGACCAGGAGCCGGCTGGCACATCATAAGTACCATAACCACGCATATCAACCACCGGGTCCGCCTCAAGTTGTGCACGAGTCTGGAATTCTACTGGAACGCCCAAAGCGTCTGCTATCGCGTGGCCGAAAATCAAAGATTTTGTCAAATCAATATTCATCTACTTCACCTTACTTACCGAATAGAATTTCGGTTTCAGTCTATTCTTGGTTAAGTTCTACACCAAAATATTGTTAACCTGCGCCTTTGCAAACCGCAACAAGAATCACTCAGGCAATGAATTTCTGCCGCCTCAGAAAGATATGATTAAGGTTTAGCGTAGTTTACCACCAGCCACGCAAATGCTTTTGCAGTTCTAATCTCCGGCTCCTTAAAATGACCGCCTTTATTCCATTCCAAAGTACAATTGATGCCCTGTTCCTTCAGCCATGCGTAGCCATCCCGGATGCAATCGCCAACACTGGCCATAACTGCATTCTTGGTCTTTTCTTCTCTATCGCCAAGACTAAGGTATACGTTTGGGCATTGAATCGCATTGCTCTTCATATAATCAACAAATCCCGGAAACCATATGGAGGGGGAGGCTGCAGCAATGCCCGCAAATCTATCGGTCTGGTATGCCGCCCATAGAGAAAACAGGGCCGCCAGGGAGTAGCCGCCAAGACAATAAACCTTGTCCTCATCCTTACACAACTCCAGTATCTCAGTCAGCGTTTCCCTCGCACCGTTGCCGAAATCATCTTTTCCAAAAACCGCAGGTGCCGGCCACGGAGATAAATCCTGGTTCCAGCTATCCACCTTGACCGCCAACAAGCGGAAGTCTTTGCCGGACAACCTCTGAATTTCTGCCACTTCAGCATCCATTCCTGCTATATCATGGTCATCCACAGGCTGAATGAGCGTAATGACCGCATGGGGATTACCATATTCGTAAGTAACCATCAGCCATCCTCCTAAAATTTCGTGGCAAAAACACCGAACATTGGCGTTTCACCGTAAAGCAGCCGTTCCTTTTCGTCCCAAAGCTTGTCCGTTACATCAAATTCTGTATGCACATCGCCAAAGCCCATGTTACGCAACAACTCCACATCCCAATAGGGGCGTTTTATTCCACTGAGAGGCAGCTGCAATGGGTCGAACGGCTCGGTTATGTCTGCGGCAGAGTCCAGAGCATCTCCATACTGCCGCAAGCATTCTTCCCGCCTTTCTTCTGCCCGTTTGGCCATAGCTTCATCGAAAAGCGGCATATTCCAGTTAGCGTCAAAGAGCAGCAAACATCCACATGTCCGCAGCATCCGTTGGCATTCCGCATATACCTGCCACGGATTGGATAAAGTCCAGGTAACATTGCGGCTCACAATGGCATCGAAGGAATCATCCGGAAACTCCGGATGATTGATGTCCTTTTGCTGTAACGTGATTTCGAGGCCTGCCCGCTTGACCAGCTGCCTTGCCTGTGCCAGCATCCCCTCTGAACAATCCACTGCCGTTACTTCGTAGCCCATTTTAGCCAAGATAATGGAAAAAAATCCGGGACCACAGCCCAAATCGAGCACCTTACGGGTATCCGCAGGCAATTTTTCCCGCAAATAGTTCTGCCACGCCTTCACACGAAAACTGGCCAGTTCTTTTCGTATTATGTCGCCATAATTCTCAGCATCCTGCGACCAATATCGGGCCATGCTTTCTATATCCATCTACTTTGTCCCCCGAATCCAATCATCAATAAAAGCCATCTGTTCCTCCGTATGGAACCAATGCTCTCCATTTTTCATGACCGTCAGCCCTGCATGATGCTTTTCAGCAAAATCCTTCATCATTGTCAGCGATGTCAGCTGGTCTTTTTCACCGTACAGAATCTGCGTCGGCACATTCCATTTGATGGGATGGCTTCTGACATAGTTCAGATATTCCCAGGATAATGTAGCACCAGTTTCCTTTTTCTATCTGCCTCTATCGCTTAAACAAAAATTTCCGCATTGCCGCCGCCACGACGAGAATACCTCACTGTTCCTTGGGAGCGTTCTGCATCCAAACCTGCTTTTTCTTGTCAGCTCCCCGGGTGTTCTGGGCCATTACACCCACTAGGGGGTGTGGAACGTAAAGCTTTTCCAGATAATCAAGGTCTTCTGCGGCCAGCTCCAAATCAACAGCCTTGACCGCTCCTTCCACATGATGCAGTTTGGTGGCTCCGACTACTGGAGATGTCACACGGGTCAGCAGCCACGCCAGCGATATTTCCGTCATGGTTACGCCATATTTTTCCGCCAGTTCTGCCACCCGCAGAATGATTTTCTCATCCTCGGATGCCATGCCGTCATATTTGAGCTTGGCAAAACTGTCCTCCCGCAGACGCTGGCTGGACTCGCCGGGCTTACGGGAAAGACGGCCGCTGGCCAGTGCACTATAGGGAGTCATGGCGATATTATCCTCGGCACAAAGCTGAGCCATTTCCCGCTCTTCCTCACGGAACAGCAGATTGTAGTGGTTTTGCACGGAAACGAACTTGGCAAAGCCTTCCTTCTCAGCCAGGAAATTGGCCTTGGCCAGCTGCCAGGCGTAACAGTTGGCAATACCGATATAGCGTACCTTTCCCGCCTTTACCATACGGTTCAGACCGTCAAGGATATCATAAATTGGCGTTTGATAATCCCACATATGATAGATATACAAATCCACATAATCCATACCCAAATGCTTTAGACTTAGGTCAAGCTGTTTTTCAATATGAGCCTGACCGGATACCCCTGCGGCGATTTCCTCCCCACTGCGAGGCAGGAATTTGGTGGCCACCACCAAATCCTCCCGTTTGGCAAAATCCTTCAAGGCCCGACCCAGATATTCCTCGCTGGTGCCGTTCTGATAGGCGATAGCGGTATCAAAAAAGTTTACGCCCAGTCCCAATGCCCGCTTAACGATTGTTCTCGTCTGCTCCTCATCCACAGTCCAGCTATGCTGACCGGTAGAGGCATTGCCAAAGCCCATGCAGCCAAGGCAAATGCGGGATATATTCAGTTCTGAATTTCCCAGCTTCACATACTGCATAAACACACGTCCTTTCTATCTTAGAGATTTGCTCCAATCTTGTAGGCAAAATCGGCAAACTCCGACTTTTCTACCAAAGACCGGGCACCACAGCCCGTGGCCATGACCTGTCCCACGTCCTGCCATTCCATATAGCGGACCAACGTGTTGTAATGATTGACCATAGCCTCCATCGTCCAGTCTGCACTGTTGTATGCCGTGGCCATCATAATGGACTTCTTTCCATGGAGTCGTCCTGTACGGGAGTAGAACCTGTCCACAATAGTCTTGAGCTGAGCTGACATGCCGAAGTAATACAGGGGCGTGGTCAGCACAATCAGGTCAGCCTCCAGCATCTTAGGCATCAGTGTGTTTTCAATGGCATCCTTGAAGACACAGGGACCATCCATACCACATTTGTCACATCCCTGACAGGGATGTGTTTCCTCATGGGCTGCATCAAAGGTAAATACTTCATGCCCTGCACTTTTCGCTCCCTCAGTAAATCGGTCCGCCAGATAAATGGAAGTAGATTCATTTTTCGGATGGGGACTGCTGGTTATCACAACTATCTTCATTTTTCTGCCTCCTGACACACTGCCCTTTTCCATGACAGCATTTGCTTTGCTATTGTCATCAGCCAGACCAAGCCAGCCACATCCTGACAAAAGCAGCATAATGGTTCCCATACCACTTACCTTCAGGAAATTTCTTCTGTTCATGGCTCCCCCCTCTAAACACTGTCTGATTATAGTGTACGCCTTGGAGTTTACTTTAAGTCAAGAAAAAATATTTCGACAAAATACAACTTGCCATCTTCCTTAATCCGATTGCCAAACTTCCTTTGTCAGCAGGTTTGCACAAGATATATGGCCATTTTCCCAAAAGCTGCCCGTATCCATAAGCACCAATTTTCCCCGGCTCAGCCAACAGGGCTTGGAGCCAAGGCGTAACTTCTGTACAGGCGTATGCCCCAAAACAATAATCTGCGTCTCCTGATGAAGCCCAGGATATCTAGCCAAAGCCCTTTCCCATAAGAGTGTTTTCGAACCCTGTTTCGCTAAAGGTTGCTCCGGATTGCAGTCTGCATGCACAAACCAATATTTTTGCCCGTTGACCTCGATTTCCGCATACAAGGACATTTTTTCTATCAGTTGAAGCCATGCTGCAATAAGGTCTTTACCTCTGCCGGACTTTCCAATGGCTTTGTATGTCTCAAAACCGCCACTCCCTTCATCAAACCACAAGGTCTTCGGGGAACTTATCCGGTAATCGACCATACCTGCGTCCTGTCCTTCGGTACGCAGCGACTCATAAAACATCTGCTCATGATTTCCGCGAAGAAAAATCATGTTTTTTGTTCCAAAATGTTCCAACACCCAGTCCATCACGGGCACAGGATTTTGTCCTCGGTCCAAGTAGTCTCCCAGAAATACCACCAAATCATTTTCGGGGTTCACGTTCACCTTTTGGTATACATCCATGAACCGCTCCCAGTTTCCATGAATATCGCCAAATACAAGTAGCCTTTCTATCTTATCCATAAATTTTCCACCTCGCATATGAACAACAATTTGTTTCCATAATTTGCATAGGTCGTAGCACTTTATATCGATATTTTACCATGTTATCTTCGAAAATATCGAAATCCATGCAAAAATAGGGCTGTTGAACCAAGCTATTTTTGATATGCTCCCTTCTAGGTAGACAAGTGAAATAACAAAAACTTGTCACTTAGGAGGGAGCATATTTTATGTCTAAAAAAGCAAGAGAATTATCCC